>CAZDJH010000092.1:0-10981 GCA_964505645.1 uncultured archaeon
ATAATATAAAAAAGGATTAGCGCACTAATAAATAACTATAAAAATCTAATTTCAGTTATTGAAGTATCGGAGCATGTAAATATTACTTAAGATAATGAAAAAGATAATACTTGCCTCAAAATCCCCGGATAGAAAAAAAATCCTCGAACGAGCCGGAATTCCCTTTATTTCCATCAGTTCAACTATAAATGAGGATAAATATAAGAAGGAAATTGAGAACGCAGAGGCACTAGTGCGCTCGTTAGCCACGGCAAAGGCCTTAAATGTTAAGAAAAGATTAAGGAAGAAAGAGAATTATTCATTTATTATTGGTGCCGACACAATAGTAGAATTCAAGGCAGAAATAATTGGAAAGGCAACAAATAAAGAAAATGCATTTGCAATTTTAAAAAGGTTGAGTGGGAGCACTCATAGTCTTATTACAGGAGTGGCTATTACTCCTGTTAAAAATAAGGAGATAATAGTAGACACAGATACCACCCAAGTAGAATTTTTGCATTTGTCAAACAGAGAAATTTGGAGCTATATTGAGACTCAAGAGTGGAAAGGACGAGCGGGAGCTTATTCAATTAAGGATCAAGCTAGCATTTTCATAAAATTAATTCATGGATCTCCATCCAATGTTATTGGATTGCCAATGCAGAAGGTTTTTCAGATTTTAAAAGATCTTGGGTTAAATTTACTCAAAGACATTACAAAATAAATTCAAAAATAGTATAAAGCATGATATAAAATGCATGTTTGCGTTGGATCTTTAAATCCCGTTAAGTTTAATGCTGTTAAGCAAGCCTACAAAATATATTATAATAACATCGATGTCCATAAGGCGAAAGTACAATCGAACGTCCCCAAACAGCCCATTGGGTTGGATATAACGGTAAAGGGGGCCTATAATAGAGCCAAAAAATCTTTAGAATATCTTAAAAGTATTCTAGATTCAGAATATGAGGAATGTGAACTTTTCGGGGTGGGAATAGAGGCTGGGTTAGTTAATATACCTTTAGCACGCACAAACTACTTGGGTCTCCAATTCTGCGTTATAATGGACCAATTAGGGGAAGTTTCGATAGGATCTGGGGTTGGGTTTGAATATCCAGAGAAAATAATTAAAAAGGTTCTTTCAGAAAAAATGGAAATAGGAGTAATTATGGGAAATCTTTCCGGAAATAGAACCTTAAAACGAGAGGGTGGTGCGATTAGTTTCCTAAGCAAGCAAGCCATCAAACGAGTCGATATCCTCAAAGAGGCAGTTATTTGTGCGTTATTGCCAAGAATCAACGGAGAATTGTATAGCAGAACAAAATAAGATATTCAGAAAATATACATTTTAAAATTAAAACAAAAATATTAAATATCTTTATTCTTTTATAAGATAAAATAATTGAGGAATGTGTAAATGGCTAGAAAACATTATAAAAATCAAAACCTAATCCAATTATTCACGATACTAGGTGGATTGATTGGTCTCGCAATGATTATTCTTTCCTTCGTTAATATCGAAAATTATGCGATTTATGAAGGGATAGCAGAAGCGGGAGATGTTATTACAACTATAATTATTAGGATTGTCGGATTAATAATATGTGTAATTACAATATTAGCAGGGTTAAAACCCAACGATCCAGTACCGCTTCATTGGCTTGTGTTATTTATTCTGGCAATTTTGTTGATTATATTTGGTGCGGGAATATGGGCTTGTATTTTGGTAATTATCGCGGGTCTGATAGGGTTAATTGAAGATATATCCTAAATTTTTAATTTATTCTTCTATTTTTTCTTTTTCGATTTTTCACATCCTATGCGTTCAAAAAGTAATCAATGATTTTTTCCGCTAAATCTACTTTGCATACCTTTTGAAGCGCTGTAAATCCAGGAATAGAATTAACTTCAATGACTTGCAAGCCATTTTCACTTTCAATTATGTCTACTCCTGCAATCTCTGTCTTGGTAACCCTTGCCGAATTCAGAGCGAGTTGTTTTAATTCCTTAGTTAAGTCAATGCTTTTTTGTTTGGCGCCCGCATAGATGTTTGTCTTCCAATTATTACTAATACGATACATTCCCCCAATAACTTCGTCTTCTAATACAAAAATTCGAATATCCCGATTAAAGTGATCTACAAATTCTTGTAAATAAAAAATCATATTGAGCTCATTTAAGGTATAGAACACATTTTCAGCAAACGCTCTGTCATTCAAGCGGGTAATTCCTATTCCCTTTGAGCCATAAAGCGGCTTTAAGATAACATCCCCCCCTAGATTCTCGAACGCATCTAATGCATCAGTAGCATTTTCACATACAATTGTTTTTGGAGTGGGAATATCATTATTACATAGAAATAAAGAAGTTAAGAACTTATCACTCGCAATCTCCAATGATTCCCGAGAATTAATCAATCTTATTCCTAATCCCTCGAGAGCTGTCAAGATATCTAACCGAAAAAAGATCTTTTGCGTAGCGGATGCGCCTATCCCTCTCACTAATGCCTTTCGGGGATAAAGATCCTCAAATCTTTTGGAAAACTCTAAAATATTAACTTTACAGGCTCCGGGAACAAAATGGTCTACTTTATAGCCACGCTTGTTTAATTTCTTTGTAAGGATCCGGACCTCGGGATCCGCGGGGTTAGGAGTAATAACCATTGAATGCTTATTCATAATGGGGAAAAACTTGTTTAGTAAATTACTTTTTATATATACCTTCTAATTTTAAATAAAGAAAACTATTTAATATTATATAATAATATAATCTAATATAAGAATGTCGAGAGATTTTAAAAAGAATTTTAAAGAAAAGGATATCAAGACTCTAACAAAAATTCTTTCAAAGCTTCAAAATCTTTATTATAAAAAGAAGGACCAACTCCATGAGTTAGAAAATGAGATTTCCTCCCTTAAAACGACTTTAGACGATTTAAATTCTATTATCTCTTCGAGATCATTTCATAGCGCCGATGAACTTTACTTGGAAAAAAGTCAAGGTTCAAAAGAGATTTCTGAGGAGCATTATTTTGTTGAAAATCTCCCCGAGGAAAGTGTATCTGGTACAAAAATAAAGCGGAAGATTTTTCTAAAAAAAAAAGAAGATGAGGAATTAATCTGTATTCTAAATTTAATCGATATGGATGAATTAGAAATTAAAATGCTCCAACCGAATAAATACAAAATTGAGGAGACGTCTGATCGCTTCATTAAAATTTTTATAAAAGAGGCGCTCATCGAAATCAAAGAAAGGAATCCAAATCTTAAATTAAATTATGAACATATAAAGGATACAAACATAATTGAAAAAATAATCATTAAAAATTTGAATTCAATTAATGATTTTGATTTAATTACAGAAAAACTTCGAAAATTTTTTTCAAGTTTCCGAAACTAAATCAGATTTCTAATGGAAATTAGGAAAAATTTAATTTCAAATAATCGTTTTTTTAAATAGAGATAAAATAGAATTTGGTGAAAAATATGAAGGAAAATTATATCCCAAGGGTTCATTCAAAGTTTAATACGCCCGAGTTAGAGAACTCATTTGTGGACAAAACCAATAATATAATGGGCAATCGAACAGTAAACTATTTTTTAATCTCCGGTGGCTTTTTTGATGTAAAAGGTTTTGCCTATTCCGCGATCCGATCATGGAAGGGTGCGGCCAAACCTTCGGAGGGTGATAGTGGTCGTCGACCCCTCTTAGAGGCGAGTTTTGCCTCGTTATCGGTATATTTGAGCTCCTTATTATCGCTACAATCCGATTTTTACTACGCTTACGATGAAGTTAAAGAAATTTTATTGGAAAAAAAACGGCGGGATTTATGGGAGATTATCTCCGAGAAAGTTCCCTTCATGTCATTACCACCAAAAGAAATGTATGGAGAGCAGCAATCTCCGATCTCCCCATATTTCGTTATACAACAAGATGAGGATTTAGTATTGGGTGAATTATACCCATCAGTTTATTTAACAAATATTATACCTTCCATTAAAACGCGGTTTTTTACATTTTTTAAACATCAAGGATATACAGCATTCGGTTTTTTTGACTCGCTTCCTCCACAGAAGAATTTAGGATTTGAAAAATTAGCGAAAGAGATGAATAAAGAAGGAACGGCAGAAAATTTAATAAAATACGTTAAAAACACTAAAAATTTAAAGGAAGTCCTTGTCGCGTTAATTCATTCGCATAATAACGCATTGTTGGAGCAGTTTTTAATAGAAGATTACGAAGCACTTCTAAAACAACTTTTAGGGGAGGAGACATAATGAATTATTATAAAATATTTAATAATACGAAGGGATGTGAGGTATAGATGGTAAATATTGGATTATTAGGCGACATTTCAGTTGGAAAAACTTCCATTTTAAGGTTGTTCGTTCGATATCTAAATAAAGGAGAGATTAAAGATGTTGAAGGGGGGAAAAAGTGTACTGTGGTGAAAACAGACTTTTCTGGGGAAGCTACATTACCAAGCGGAGATAAAGAAAATAAACTCAATGAAAAAGAAACCAAGACCATTCATCCAAACAGGGTGGTATTTCGTGAGGATGATAGTAATAAGGGGCATACAATTTTCGCTCCAGGGGGAGATATAGACAGAGCGGTGGTGAAGATGGGAGTTATAACGATAAGTAGAATTGCTACCCAAATTGTCGCGGTTTTTGCTTGTGATCGCGATTTAGAGACTCAATTTAAATTTTTCCAGGATGTAAGATTTTTCCCCGAATCTATATTTGCTGCAATTAATAAGATTGATTTAATTGATGAAGATAGAGACAAAAAGATCGAGGAGATGAAGGAGAGAATTACTGAATTCTTTAAGGGTCGTAATATCAATATCAGCGACTTCTTTATTACATGTGCTGAAAATATTGAAACTTTTGACGAGGTAGAAGAATATAATAACCACGTTGCCGAAATGATATTATCAATCATTACATCTTAAATATTTTCGCCTTTTAGTTCTACTACTTTTATTTTAAGTATCAAAAAGATATACAATTGATAGATCTAAAGTTCATCCTTTTTGAATTTCAGAGATAAGTTTGCAAATAATTTGGGTAAGTCCAATTCATATCCAATCTTTTGGGTGATTCTCACTTCGTTAACTTCCAAATGTAATTGAACATATCCGTATTCTTCAAGCTCCTTGAGGTCTGCCATTATTCCTTTCTTTTTACGTAGCTCCTTGATCTTTTTAATCTTAGAGCTTCCCGAATTTGAAAGACAACAAGTAATAACATAAAATAGTGTGGCGGCTAATTTGGGTTTATCTTCAAATGGATTTGCGGAAACAAGATTTGAGATACCCGCATCGTGCGATAGAAACCAGTGCCTATCTAATGGGTTAAACCGGATATATAAGCCAAGAGGCTCTATTTGATTAGATAATTCTTTAATAAACTGGTAGAAAAAGACATCTTGATTTTTCCCCCCAATATGCAACTTTTCAATGATTTCCTTTTTCGACGCGCCTATTTGGTGTTTATTTACTTCTCTACTCAATAAATGCATTAGAATGGATAAATCGTTAATAGTAACCACCTTTAAAGATATAATGTATTCGTTTCTTTTTGATATTTAATTTTTTTTGTCTGTAAAAGATGAAGAACATAAATAAATCTCTCGTAAATTTCAGTTTGGTTTTTTGAGCCTATAAATACTTGATTGAACCTACATGGCAGTAAATTCTTTATCCCTTCGTAGAATTCAAGCATCTCCTCGGAGAATCTTTTGTTCGAGACATCAATAACAAATTCCCCTTGAATGTCTTCTTTTTCTAAGTGTTCTATGGTAATCGGTGTAGAAGGGGGTTGATCTAACCTCTTCTTACTTGAGTGTAAAAAAGAATAAGATAATGTTGGCAGGCTAAACGTCTTACGCCAGCAATTTTCAAAAAGTTCCAATACTTCACGATCATCCGGAGTGGACTTTAAATACTCCATATATTGCTTTTCTTCATCTAAAGATGTGAGAAGATTCTTTAACTCCTTGAATTTAGCATCCAAGAGCTGGCAAGCCCCAATATAGGTTTTTGAGGATTGATCTAGATTGGTGATATCTAAGGATACCTTCAATTTATTAAAGATGGGAACAAGTTGTACATTTAATAGGGAAACATTGCCTTTTAAAACATCTTCGTGTAATTTTCGCACTTCCCGTTCAATCTCATCCGAAAGCTCTGTAAAATTTACCATGCTTTTAAATTTAATTTCTTTTTTTTTAATTTTTGTTTAAATCTTCGAGTTTAGGGGGATCAAAAATTGTAGATGCATCCAGCCTACTAGCCCGCGCAACCCCAATTAACTTATCTGCTAATTTAAATAAGGGATTAGAGGATTTTGGAAGGAAAAAAAACAGTTGGGTTGGATTTTCTTCTAAGGTGGCCTTAATCAGCTTATATGTTATTTCCGAATTTTTATCATCAAGAAACATCACAGCTTCATCAAACATACACAAGGGTGAAGGTTCCATTTCTTGCAATGAGAGGATAAGTGCAATGCAGATCATAGAAGCTTGCCCTCCACTGAGCGCACTACACGAAACTAACGCCTGATTTGAGATACCAGCCTTTACATCAACTCCTAAATCTTCAAAAGTACCGATTAATTCTAGTTTACAATAAATATTGACATCCGTTGCTTTAAATTTACTATTAATCTTAGATTCCAAATCATTTAAATGGGATTGATAAGTATCAAAATAGGTGTCTTCCAGTTTATTTTCTGTTTCTATTGCTGCTTTAATCTCATCTCTCAATTCTTGTTGGTTTTCGGTGATTTTCTTAAGATCAGAGATGATTCTATCCTTTTCCACCATTAGGGAATCATCAACATCATAGTATTTAAGCAATTGTTTTTCGATTGCAGAGATATCATTTTCAATTTCCTTAATTGATCTGGGCTCTATTTCCTTTTTCTCTATTTTCTCTCCAATTTCCTTGTCTATTCGCTCTAAACTTTCGTTTTTAATGTTAAGCTCGCTTTTTGAATAAGTCAATTTAGTTTGTTCATCATCTAACTTAAATCTTAACTCTATTTCCTTCTTATTCAATTGGGCCTTTTTCTCCAAAACACCATCCTTTTTTTCGGAATATTTCTTTAATTTTTCCTTTAAGACAACAAGAGACTCTTCGATTTGATCTTTTTCTTGATATAATTTAAATGCGTTGCTATCAATTTTACGAAATTCTTCCTTTTTTGATTCATATTCGGCTTCCAAGAGGTTTATTGTATTTCTTTTTCCATTTACATTTCTTTCCACAACCTTCAGAACTTCATTCTTTTCATCATATTTTTTATTCCAGTTCTTTTTCTTCTCATTTAATTGCTGCAAAATTGCTGGAATTTCATTAACTCTCTTATTCCACTCAAAGAAATGGGGGTTCTTCTTTTTTTCTAATTCTTTAATTTCCTCATTTAATTCGATAATGGATTCTTGGAGCTGTGCATTTATCCTTTCTAACTTTGCTTTTTTATCATATAAACGGTTCTTTTTAGCGGTGATCCTCTTTTTTTGCTTAAAATGAAACCGTAAATCGTCAAATGATTCCTTTTTATTGTAAATATCATGCTGTTTCTCAACTAGTTTAGATTCTTCTACCTTCATCTCCGAGATTTTATCATCTATACTCTTGATTTCTCTTTCTAAATTATCTGCTTGTTCCTTTTGTGTTCCAGCACTTAAGAGTCCCTTAAGTTTTTTAATATATGGCGTTTCATATGCATATTTATAGGATATTATTTGTTCACCCTTTAATGTAACGCATTTTCCCTTAAAATTATGTATTCTGTACAGATCTTCTCCATTTCTATAATTTTGAACCACGAGGCAGTTTTTAATCTTAGAATAAATAATCTTTTTAATATCGGGATCCTTTGTCTTAATTAGTTCTGCCAAATATCCTATTACTCCTTTAGCATTAAACTCCCTGAATGTTCGAACTGCTTGTTTTTTTGGGACATAAATATTACAATAGGCTTTAAATTTATTTTTTAATCTTTTTAACAAGGTCATAGTTTTCCAATCGTTGGCAATAAAACTATAGAGAAGTCGTTCTCCTAAGACCGACTCAATTGCATAACTCAGTTTGTCATCGTATTTAATATATTCTATGATAGGGCCTTTAACATTTAATCCTCGTGATTCTATTTCGTTTTTTAGGAGATTTATGCTGGGAGGTAAAACAATGCGGCGTTCACTTAAAGAACTTTGTAGACGTTTAAAATTTTCCAATTTTCGTGACTTTTTATAATCTAATCGCTTTAGCCCTTCTTCTAAATCATATAATCTAGAGGTGACTTTCCTAAGTTCCTTATCCAATTCAGATAATAAATTTTCATTTGGATTTTCAAGGAACCATTTATTTTTATCTAATTTATGATCAATATCTTCAAGGCTTTCAAATAGTTGGTTAATTTCACTCTCGAGATCCTTTATAATGGACTGATTATGATTTATTTGTGAGATTTTAGTATCGCGTTTTGAAATTAATTTATTATATGAATCCAAAAATTGCTTATTCTTTTCTACTTTCTGAGTTAAATCTGCTTGTTCCTTTATTAAATCCTCAATTTGACCTTCGATCTTATCCCTTTCTTTTTTGATTACCTTTAAATCTGCCTCAACGCTTCCCTTTTGGTTCAAATGGCTTTCTAATGTCTTTTTATTTGTCTTTATTTTATCGTTAAGAGTCTCTAACTCATCTTTCCTCTGTATCTTTTCCTGCTGCCACTTATTGATCATATCAACTAATTCCTGCTTCCTATATTTCTTATTACCCATTTTTTCAGCGATAGCATTGAGATTTTCTTCAAGTTTCTTAACTTCCGTATCAATTTCTTGTACTTTTTTGGATATCTCTTCTTTTTCTTGGGTTGTTTGGATGATCTGTGTTTTGATATTCTTAATCTCTTCTGTTAAGTCAACAATATCTAATAATAATTTCTGCCTATTCGCATATAATAATTCATCCTCGTACGTTCTTTTTTCTTCCAATAATTCTTGCTTTTTCTTTAATCTTTCTAACTTTGGGCGGAGCAAATCTAACCTTATGTTGAGAGATTTCTTCTTTGTTTTCATAGAATACAATTCCTTATGGAGATCTTCGATATGAGTTTTCTTTTGCAAAATCTCTGTCCTTAAACCCCGTAAGCCAATACCTTCTTCAAGAAAAATGCATAATTTTGCAGGTTTTAAATCCTTTAAGGCAGCAATTTTTCCTTGACTTACAAAGGCAAAATGATTGTCTAAATTATACCCTAAATTATTAACTAATTCATGGACATCTTTAGCTTTAGCATTTTTAAAGACGTCGTCTCCTTTTCGCTTGATTTCAAAAAACGGAGATTGCCCTCTTATAACGGAGCGTCTAATTTGGATGATCTCATCATTATCTTTAATATGTATCTCTGCCATAGCATGATCTTGACTGTGTCTGATAAATTGGGACCATCTCTGATATCTTTCTCCTCGTTCATTGCTTCCAAGTGCGAATTGAATTGCTTGGTAAATACTTGTCTTGCCGCTCCAATTGGGGCCTACGATAATCGTAAACTTTTTATCTCCAAAATTTACCTCATCCCTCTTGAAGGAGAGAAAGTTCTCCAATATTACTTTCGTAATATGAACATTATTTTCGATACTATTATCTGCTTTACTTATCTCTATCACCTATTTTCATTTTCCGAATGTTTTTTTAATCAGATCTATTCTTTTTTTCGCATTCTCAAGATATATTTGAGCCCGAGACGGTTTGGATTCATTTAAAATAAAAGGATACTTGGCTAAAATCTTTCTATCATTTTCTTCAAGAGGTTCTCCTTTATCCAACTTATCGATGATGATCACCAATTCATTATAATTGTCCGAAGCCGCATTTTTATATAATTGATGTAGCATGAACTCAGAATAGTTCATCTGCTTTATGTCTTCAAGAAGCTTTTTAATAGTCGTGTCTGATTTTTCTTCGGAATTGCTTTCTTGATTACCATAATTCGAACTCGAACTCGAATTTTCATTGGTCGTCCCCTCTTTCAAAAGCTTTTTCTGCCTTTTATTAACGTTTAGTAAGGCTTTTTTCCTACTAAAGGGGATATATTCCCCATCTTCAATTATTTGCAAGACTATATCTGTTATTTCATTACTTTTTGTATTCAGTTCCGACTTTAAGTAATGTTTTAAAATAGCTATCTTTAAAACCTGGTTGATCTCCTTCACCTCCCAATTCTCCGTGCTTTCCACGATAGATTCACGATTAAAGGAGATTTCAGGATGGTTTTCCATGAATTCCGAAAGGATTTGTTGCCGTTCAACTTTATTAATTAAGGGCACCGTAATTAAGAGATCAAAAACTTCGTAAACTTCATCGCCACATTCGATGATCTCTTCATAATCATAATTTATCCAAGCTATAAGAAGATTATTCTCTAATAACTTTGTGAGGTTCTCTTCTTCCTTGTAATATTTTAGGAACTGCTCTAATAAGCCATTATTGGTAAAAAGATCTTTATAGGCGTTTTTTTGATCAATTACTAATAATTTTTTCCGATTTTTTGTGCTTTTTTCTCCTTGTAGATCTTCCTTATCATCTGATTCATCGGAACCGTTTTCCTTTGAGGTTAATTTATCTAAATTATTTAATATTGCATAAAAATTATCATGAAAATCCGCCGGAAATTGCATTATGTTTGATTCTTTTAATTGAATGTAGGTGATATAAAAGTTAGAGCATATTAATTTCAAATAGTCGATAATATCCGTCCCAGGATGGATATTTATCAATAGATTGCCCTTAGGCTGAAAATAGTTATATATCTCCAGATCCGTAGATTCAGTCAATAGCAACTTTAAAAATTCGATGATCTCTTGATATTTTTCTCTGTAATAAATATCTTCCCTTTTAATTTCGATTTGTGATGGTTTCACAATCGATATATATTTCGATAAATGATTATTTTTAGACATACCCATTTTTTTTCTCCGTTATAAT
>CAZDJH010000093.1:0-10904 GCA_964505645.1 uncultured archaeon
GTTGAGATACGCGATCGAATTCGCTCCATCAAGGATGAATTGCTATAATTTTATACTATATTGAATTTCAGAAAATATTTTAGCGTCAAAAGCGCATTCTCGAAATCTTTCTGGTAAACAAGGATTAAAATGTCTTTTCTTGCGCCCCCAATGTAATAAATAATGTCGCTTATATCTAATATAATCAAGGGATTCCAAATTAAAGTTTTTGAAATTAGAGAGAAGAGAGAAGAGAGAGTTTAAATTGAGGGAGTTCGAAATCGACAGTTCCAAAGCGCGTTTTAAAACGTTATTTTCTTGCTTTTTTACCCACGCAAGAACGAAAAGCATACAAAAAAAGGGGGGGAGGGAAAAAAACCCGATTCATCTTAGTATGTTCCCTTCCTATTGCCCTCGGTCTGAATCATCCCCCTTACCTCGGGTTATTTTATGTATTTCCTTCCCAGCTCGGCGATTTTTTTGTTATTCTTTTCAATGAAAAGAGGTATTCTTCTGTAAGTATTGCTATTATGAATGGTTTAAAATTAGGGGAAATTTAAGATAAAAGAAAATTCTCTTTTGACATTTCTCCTCATGGTTTAGATCGACGGTTTCAAAGCCACGAACAAAAAACGCCAAAATAATTCAAAAACAAAGATTTCTTATTGAGGAAATTCCTTTATCATGAATTGGGAATGGTCGACGAGTTTATCTCTGGGGAGATGTGTGCGGCCCTCAAGGAACATATTATGGAGTCCGCGGAGCTTTCCTTCGGCGTATTTCGAAAGTAATCATTTTGTTTCGTTTTTTTGTTGTCATTTAGAGGCGGGCCCATCAGCCGAATTTTCATACAACAGACAACAGACAACAGACAACAGACAACAGACAAAATCCAAGCCGACCCCGAATCACAGCCCCTCTTTTATGAGGTATTCCCCTAATGGGAAAATCAGAATTGTCAAGATCCGAGTATAGGCTTGATTCCTAAAAAAATCATACCTAAAAAAACTTCTTCACGCGTATTCAATTTATATTTTTATTTTTTTTCCTATTTTCTTAATTTCAAATGATGATAGGAGGCCCCATATCATCAAAAACATTTTAAGCAGTTATTATTGGGATTCGATACGCATAGATATACCTCACCTTTATGAATCATTTTCATACTTTTTTTTTGAAATATTAATCGTAGAATTAGTTATATATCTCCTTTTACCTTATGTACAGGTTAGATCGCAATTTTTCCATACCTTCGGAGTGCAAAAAGTGATAGCCATTTTTGATACCATGCAAAGTAGAGCCACTTAACTTCCTTATAGGGAAGCCCTCCTAAAAGAAGATCTCTTAAGGATCCCTAGAATTTATAAGTTAAAGGATCATTTAACATTTGTTAAGTAAGTATTTAACTTGTTTTGTTAAATTATGATTTAACATTATCTGTTCTTGCGGGGCGCCCATCATGTTAGCGGGCGAGTAGATACCATCCTCTCTAAATACAGGAATGAAGCGGATGGTCGAAAGATCATTGGGGGCGGTGAGGTTTCTAGCGGAGCATATATAATTAAAGATTAAACGTGAGGCTATATAATTGTTTTTTGATTTAAAAAAGAATAATTTAAAATTGTTTAACAGTTTTACAATACTAGAACTACGTTTTAAGAACTAAATATAACTAAAATTAAAAAAAATATATAAATTAAGGGATGTGAATATAAAATATGTTAACTGAGCTGTCGATTTTTTTACCTAATGAGCCCGGGAAGTTAGCAGGGCTTATAAAGGAATTAAATGATCATCAAATCAATATAATGGCTATTTCAGTAGTCGAAACCGCCGATTATGGTTTAATTCTTTTATTAGTTGACAAATCTGAGGAATGTATCGACTTTTTGGAGGAGAACGAGTATGAATTTACCAAGAGCTCGGTTCTTGCCATAAGTTTTGACGAAGATCCGATGGGATTATTTAACATTACCAAGCTTATGGGCTCGAATTCGATAAATATTGAATATTTATATCTTACGGTGATAGATGGAGGCACAATAATTATTTTAAGGGTTGATAATAACGAGAAAGCCGAAAGAATCATCCAAGAAAACGGGTTTATGCTCATCGAAGAAAATCAACTGTGATATCTCTTAATCTTTTTCTTCATAAAGGTTTTTGAAAAGCATCTGAATTATTTTTATATATAATAGTTTTAGGAGCTAGTTGTAATTGTTAGGAAATAGGAAAAATTCGGATGAAATACCTTTTTTTATTATATGATGAGATTTATTTAATCACTAATAATTTTTTTATTAAAGCAACTCTTCAATTAGTTAAGAAAGAGTATACGATAATTTATATAAGAATGTTAATTTTTGATTTTAATGGCTGTAGATTTTGATAACAAAGGAAATTTAAAACGAGAGGAACCTCCTGAAACAAAAGAGAATTATAATGCCCTGTGTGTGGGTGTAGGGGGTACTGGCGTGATTCGGGCAAGTATTATTCTAGGCTGGGCAGCACTTCAAGAGGGCTTCAAAGTTAGAAGCGCAGAGACGCCTGGAATGCGCCAGCGGGGCGGGTCTGTCTCTTCATATCTTCGGTTCGGAAGGACATTAGAAAATCCCTTTATGGTGGAGGGAGGTTTAGATGTGTTGATTGGATTTGAGATTTCTGAAGCATTAAGGAATCTCAATTTTGCCAATAAAGACACCTTAATTATTGTATCTCGAAACTCGGTAATCCCTCCTTCTGTATTGACCCATAAAACCCTAAAAATCGATATGAATAAGTGTATAGGGTGTGGAAATTGTATCGCTCATTGTATGCCGAACGAGGTGTATTTAGAATCGCAGCAGAAACATCCCTTCACGCTTATGAGGGGCCCCACTAGGAAAGTGGTTAACGGATATACCCGCGTGTTAGAGTCTTGTACTGGATGCAGTCAATGTATAATTGATGAAGTTTGTCCCTTCAATGCGATCGAAGCCTATAATGAATGGGAATATCCAGAAGTGGAAGATATTGAAGAAGACATAGGTTCGATATCTGATAACGTATTATTTCTAAATGCGAATGAGATTGCTATCAAAGCCGGGAACCTTCTAGCCGCTAACGTCGTGTTGATAGGGGTTTTAGCAGGGATAAATAGGATTCCCATAGGAAAGGAAACATTAAAAGATACAGTCCGACAATTTGTCCCTAAAAAAGCCCTTGAAGTGAATGAAAAAGCCTTCGAAGAAGGTTTTAAAATAGGAAGGGAATTTAAGCTCAATAAAAAGTAAATAACCTTTTTTGAACTAATCCTTGTTTATGGTAAAAAGTATTAAAGAAAAGAAAAAATATGATGTAAAATATGAGTAAACCATTTTATGCATTAGATGAACCGAATAAGAAAGGAGTAGTATTAGGTAATGAAGCACTGGCCCGCGGCGTTTTTGAAGCGGGAATAAAAGTGGCTTCGGGGTATCCTGGTACGCCTTCTTCTGAAATTATGGAAACGCTTGCTGCAATTTACAAGTTCTATCCGCGGTTTGATATTGAATGGAGTACCAATGAGGCAGTTGGATTTCAAATAGCCTTAGGTGCTTCGATGTGTAATGCGCGTGCTTTTGCATGTATGAAGCATGTGGGAGTAAATGTGGCCGCTGATGCGTTTATGACTGCCAGCTATGCGGGTGCTAAAGGCGGTTTCGTCTTTATTTCTGCAGACGACCCAAATTGTTATTCGAGTCAGAACGAGCAGGATAATCGGATTTACGGTCAACATGCTCTCTGTCCGGTCTTCGAGGCTATCAACATCCAAGAGGCAAAGGATGTAATTAAATACGCCTATGAGTTTTCCGAACAATTTGAAACTCTTGTTATGATGCGTACAACTACCCGTTTAAACCATGCACGAGGTGATCTGACCTTAGGAGAAATTCAAAACTTTCAAGATCGCGAATACGAATTCGATAAAGATCGTTCAAGGTGGACCTTTTTACCATCGAACGCCCGGGTCCAAAGGGTCAAGATGTTAAAGCGATATGAGCAATTAAAACAATTTTCAGATAAATTTCCCTATACTGAATTAAATATACACGATAAGGCAGATGTCGGTATCATCTCTTCGGGTATTCCCTACTCTTATGTCAATGATGCTTTATTAAAGCTTAATCTGAATAATAACGTATCTTTACTTAAATTGGGAATGGTTTTCCCTCAACCAGAGGAATTATTTCTTAAATTATTTGAGAATTGCGAGAAAGTTATTATTGTAGAAGAATTGGAGCCCTTTTTGGAGGACTTTGCTAAGAAACTCGCGTATGAGCATGGAGTCGATACTGAAATCGTTGGAAAGAAATATTTTCCTCGAAATGGAGAATTGGATTTAAATAAGGTTATATCTGGGTTAGCTGGCTCCTTAGATATCCCAAACCCGTTTCTTAATCTCTCGGTTGAGACCCAAGATTTGCATAAAGCTTCGCCAAGGCCACCAGTATTGTGTCCCGGGTGCTCCCATCGACACACGTTTTATGCACTTAAATTAATTGAACAAAAAACTCATAATACGTTAGTTTATTCCAGTGATATTGGATGCTATACCCTTGGCTTTTACAAACCGATTGAGGCGATTGATACATGTATTTGCATGGGAGCTAGTATCGGAATGGCAAACGGAATTGCGAAAGTTCATGATGGCCCTGTTTTTGCACTTATCGGAGACTCTACCTTTTTTCACACGGGGGTTCCCGGGTTAATTGATGCGGTGTACAATCAAAACGATGTGATTGTCGTTATATTGGACAACTCTGCAACTGCGATGACTGGTTTCCAACCCCATCCAGGAACAGGAATGAAAATAACTGGAGAACCAGGCACGAAAGTCCCACTAGAACAAATTGTTAGGGGGACGGGAGTTGCAGAAGATAAACTCTGGATCGTAGATTCAAATAAACTAGATGAAACGACCACGGCAATTGAAGAGGCGATAGCCTCGGAGGGCGCAAGAGTGATAATTTCGCGCCATATCTGTGCTCTTCTTGACAGAAAAATCCATCGGGACAAAAAGATCACCCCTGTCAAGATTGATACGGACAAGTGTAATAATTGCATGATTTGCATTGCTAATTTCGGTTGTCCCGCCATTACAGTAAAACAGGGCGAGGTAAAGGTTGTGGATTCTCAGTGTACCGGCTGCGAAGTGTGTATTGATGTATGTCCTTATGGAGCAATAGAATCGGGAAAAGTAAATTAAATCCTCTTAATAAAGATTGGAGATTTACTTTCTTTATAAGATAAGAGACCAAATTATATTATTCAAACCTATTACGTTCCAATTTTTATTAATAATAAACCTAAATTTATTCTAATAATTATTATCCAATATAGAAGCGATTATTTTCTGCAAAAAGGATTGAAGGTATGAATCGAAAAAAAATCGAAAGTTATCTTGAAAATTGCATTGAGTGCCATAAATGCGAAGATTGTTGCTCAATTTACTTATACACGGAGAAATATAGCGTATTAGAGAAATTAGATGTGATCAATCTATTACAAGACGGTAAAAGTGTCGATCAAGAACAAATTAACACCATTTTCTTCTGTACAAAGTGTGAGGCCTGCCAAGAAGCGTGTCCCCAAGAAATTCCCTTAATGGACTTATTCGATTGGGCTCGTGCCGAAATCTTTTTGAGATATGGACCCCGAAATACTAAACAAGCACGCTTAATTCAGAACATTCTTGAATTTGGAAACCCGTTTGGTAGCAATGAATCGAGGTTAAAAGGAATTCCTGAAGGACCAATCCGAAATAGAGTCTTGAAAAAAGGCGATAAAAATGAAATCAAAACTCTCCTTCACCTGGGATGTATGCTGGGTTATCGCCTTCATTCAATGCGTGATGATGTGATAGAAGTATTAAATTTATTAGATGTTAAGTATAAAATCCTTGCAGATGAGCAATGCTGCGGGTATTTTATTTTCAATACTGGTGATCATGATTCCGCTAAAGTTGCTATAGAGCGTAATATTTCTCTATTCGATGAATTTGATCGTATTATATGTGCTTGTGCGGGATGTTTTATATTTTTTAAAGAACATTATCCTCACGCTGAAAAATTTGTGCATATAGTAGATGTAATTAATGAAAAAATGCAGGAACTTCACCAAAAAGGGAAATTATCAAAAAAGAGGTTAGATGGAACGCACAATACAATAACATTCCACGATTCATGTCATTTAACACGCCCATTTGGAATTACAGATTCGCCCCGCCGTATCTTAAACATATTAGAATTTAGGTTAAAGGAATTTACCTATTCAAAAAAGAAAGGATTGTGTTGTGGTGCTGATGGGGGGATGAGAATAACAAACCCCGAACTTGCCTTATTGATTGGCAAGGGCAGGGTAAAGGAGGCCTTAGAGATGGGTAGTAGTAGTTTAATGACCCTATGTCCATTCTGTATTTTTAACTTTAGAGAAGCGAGCGAGAAATTTGAGGATTTTGGAATTAAAAGCCTCTATACGGAAGTAGGGAAATATTTGAAGGAAAATCTTAAAGAATGTCCAAAAAAATGAAGTTTAGAAAAGGAAAAAAAATCAAATAAAAACCTTAATTTAGCATACTTCTGCCGCTCTTTCAATTTTATCAATTAAAGAAGGATAGTATTTTTTATTTGAGCCTTTTTCATAAACCTCATTCCCTAGATATAAATAAATGTTCGAAAGATTCTGAGTGTTTTGATATGTTAGATAAGAGATTATTTCAAACCTTAGAATGGTTCACATTTGCTCTAATAAATAATATGCCATGATTATTTTAACAAATCCAAAATATCAAGGGGATATCACTAAATTATATCCTTTCATAGAGTTTTAAATTAAATTTTTCTTTTATTCAAATTTTAATCAAGATATTATTCATGTTCTCATTTCTTAAAAAATTTTCCGAATAAAGTTGTCATTTGATTAATAATCTTAAAAAAAATGGAATCTTGATTTAGAATATTCAAGATAATTTCCAATTTTGAATTAAAATTATGGACTCATTCAAATCATATTTGTTTATTTAGGATGTTATAGGTAAACCTAAAGAGATTTCTTACAAAACCCTAATAAAGAAAAATACTTCAAGAAACATACAAATAGAGCGTTCATTAAATTGATAGAAAAATTTATTAAGGTAAAAAATTAATATTATACTAGAGAAATATTTTTTACTCTGTAATGGAATGTTGGTGGTTTTTTAGCCATAAAATTTATTCCTCCACTAATAAATTCTTTTACACGCTAATAATTACATTCCCACCCTTCCATTACACTTTTTTTTTGATTGAATGTTTCTATCTTTCATTTCCCATTATGTCGTTCATTTAATTCTTTTTATTATAATAAATAATCAATTTTATAGATATCTATCAACTATGCACCGATTATTAGCATTTTAAGTCTTTTGTGGAAATTATATCCTTATTACGAGGAATTAAGATTTACAAAAGGAAGATTTTAAAACTATATAGATTGGAAGCATTCTGAATACCAACCCACCTATTGGTTCTCGACTCGTCTATGAAAAGAATTATTGATAAATATAGAGTTATGAAATACTTTATAATTTGATGATTAGAAAAAGAAATAAATAATGCATAATTATCACTCTCACTAAGTTAAAGGTGAGTTTTATGAGCATAGAACAGCTTGAAGAGAAAGTTGAGGACCTATTGGATAAGCGCAGCGAACTCGAAGAGAACTGCGACTCGCTCCCCCAATGCTCCGATTCGAACGGTTGTGCCTCTTGCGATATTTACAAACAAATCGAGCAGATTGATGTCGAAATCGAGAAATTAGAAGAAGAAATAGACGATTTAATGATAGATGAAGATGACTAAATTCTTTTTTTTTTGCTCGTTTGAATTATAATTAAATACGCTTTCTTTTTTCTTTTATTTATTTCCCTTAATTTTTTGACTATGATTCTTTCTTTTTTATGACTAATCACATTTTTATAACTATTGAAATTTAAAAACAATAATGATTTATAAGAATATAACAAATTCAAACTAAGGTAAATAATAATGGAAAGATTTACAGATAAAGTAGCCCTTATAACGGGTGGAGCTTCAGGCTTAGGCGAGCAAGCAGCGAAAGACTTCGCAAAGGAGGGCGCAAAAGTAGTCCTTTTTGATTTTGATGAAGAAAACGGCAAGAGGGTGGAGTCAGAGATCAATGATGCGGGCGGAGAAGTGCTCTTTATTGAAGGCGATGTACGGGAAAAAGAATCTGTCGATATTGGTGTACAAAAAGCCTTTGATACTTATGGTCCCGTGGACTTTTTACTCCATTCTGCGGGGATTTTAAAGGATGGAATGATTCATAAATTATCCGAAGAGCGCTGGAATGATGTAATCAATACGCACCTCCGAGGCTTTTTCTTTGTTCTTCAAGCATGTGTTACGCGATGGATACAAATTTGTAAAAACGACCCGAAGGATGAGATTAAAGACTATCCCGACCGGCGCGTCATTACCATCTCTTCTCAAGCGGCAGAGGGGAATATCGGACAGCTCAATTACAGCGCCGCAAAATCCGGAATGCTGGGAATGGTAAAGACTGCGGGGTTAGAATTAATTAGATACAACATTAAAACACATGCTATTATGCCAACTTTAATTGAAACCCCCATTTTAGGTGAACTTCTCTCAAAACAAGATGGAAAATGGCGAAAATATTATGAAGGGCGGATCCCTCTTGGTATCGGTGAACCCGAGTATGTATCAGGGGTTATTCTCTTCTTATGCTCGGAGGACGCCTGGTTTATGAATGGAGAGATTATCGGAATTAACGGTGGCAGACTGGATAAGGTCTAAAACGAGCTAAATTCAAGGCCCTAATACTTTTTATCTTTTTTTTAAAACTTTTCTATTTTAGTAAGAATGCTTTATCGTAATAATAAACCGTTTGAAATTAGTAATTTCAAAAACCACCTCTAATTTGGCATAAAAGACAAAAGCAAATAGAATAAAAATAAAATAAAAAAAAGAGATTTAAATGTTTTTTTGTGTTTAATTACTAATTCTTCCTTTTCCAAATGGTGTACCCGATTATTGAAGCGCTACAGAGTCCAATTAAGGCTATAACTGGGATATTAAAACCAGGAATTCCTCCATCATCCCCTCCATCAGTAGCCGGTGCAAATACTATGAATGTAGGGTCTTGGGAAATAGATGCCCCGGACCACTTTGGGAAGCATGTCAGCGAGAAGTATTGTTCTCCGAAGAAGTCTGGCACTAGAGACAATAAACCCGCCCAAACGCTTCCCGTTAACTGACCTATTAAAGTTGCCAAGGTCAATCTGGTTTGTAAGTCCATAAGATGACTTATATTGGTTTTCATCAAGGCATTTTTCAATACTCTTGTCGGCGCGTTTAAAGTTTCAGTGCCATTCCATATGTAATTTGGCTTTGAAGCAAAATCAATACTATAGGCAGGCGTTCCCTGGTAAGAAAATTGAGCTTGAGATAAATTCGCGAAAGTACTCCCTAACGGATCCATCCCCTGTCCGGTAAGATTTGCTGCTATAAGTTGTGGAAGAAGGCCAAGTTTAATGACTTTCACATTGGCAGTATTGATTACCGCGAGACCAAAACCGGGAACCGATGATGTTCCGTTTAATCTCTTTGAAATCCCATAATTTGTCGAATTATAATGCCCAATGTCAATATCAAGTGGACTTGGGATATTTAAATTAAAACTGTTTCCGCCAAAAGAGTCGGCAACGGTTGAATTATCCCCGATTATCCAGAGATCGTCTAATTCCCCTATATCATATTCGGTTGTCGTCGTGATTTCGTTATATCCCGGATTGCTGCTACTAGGAACGGATTTGATCTTGAAGGTGAAGTTAATACTTGAGAACATCCCAAATGCGCTGCAATTATGTAATAATTCGGTATGTTGGACAGTTTGATCTAATCCCTCCTCAACGGCAATCTTTTGCCATAACACAAAGATATCCTCGTAGCACATTCCAAACTCATAGGTTCCTGTTGCAGAATCATAGGTCATCTCGATAGGTGTTGCCTTTCCCTGTTTAGTATCATCGATATGATAATATTCTGGGATTGAAAAAGCATCTAAAATTGTATTTACTATATATTTATGCCATTCACTATATCTGGTCCATCCGAGATAAAGTGAATCGTTTTCATCAGGAACTCCATTTAATCCTCCCGGAATATCCCGATAGGCCATAAGACCTAAGAATTTATTCAATACAAATGCATGGTAATTCGCCATATTTGGAAGAGTAAAGTGCTGCAGAAACATTTGGTATGGGGCGCAACCGTACAAACTACTATTATAATTACTGACATCCCATGTGAAGTTTTGCATTGCCAGATATAAACTGTGGACATTTTCGAGATTATTCCATGCAACATAATATTTTGAATCAATGTTTGGAATATCATCATCTAATCCTTCGCTTAAATTCCCTTGATAGGGTCCGGGGTTATGATCCTCCTCTAGCTTACTGCCTACCGTGTCATACACTACAGACCAATATGACTCCGAGAAATCATGTCCAATATGAGATTTAAAAACATCTCCAGTAGCAGCAGATGAATTTATGGGTACCGTAGAGATAAAGGAAACTGAAATTAAACAAGTCAATAATGCTATCGCAATTTTTTTATTAGATTTCATTTTTTTCACTTATTATTATAAACTTATGTTTAGATATAATTTATTATTTTTAAATATTCATATTCTATTGCATGCGAAAGTTGTATTTCAAGCATTCTTAGATGTTTCTTATTGATCTAAACAATGCCAGTAGTGTTCATAGATAAAAATGAGGCATCTTTACGTAATAAAAATGAATTTTTTTATTTTCCGTGTTAAAAATTAAAATAGTTAGATCAAAAAATATTTATAAGTGGAAAAGTACCTCAAAA
>CAZDJH010000094.1:0-10815 GCA_964505645.1 uncultured archaeon
TATTCAAAAAAAATATTTTTAAGTATTGAATCGATTAATCACTTTTAAATTTATGACTTTTCCAAATGAAAAAGCCCAGAAATAAGCATCAAAACAGAACTAATTGTCAAGAACAAGGCGATTAATTCATAAAATGCGTGTTCAAATCCAAGATCAAAAAATTCAAAAAACATTCCTATGGCAAATAGTAAGAAGAGAATCGCAAATCCAATTAAAATTCCACCAAAAAACTTAGAAAGGCGGTAAATTACACTTAAAACTTCTAATCGATGTATTCGACTTTCTTTATCTCTTATCTCTTTTTCTTGTGATTCAAGTTGCTCTTCCATATCTTGGAATAATCCCTTTGATTCACTTAAACTTTCTTCAATTTGATTTTTATTGGATTCCAATTTATTAAATTCTTCTCTACTTTCTTCCAGTTTTTCTTCCAGCGCGTCTACTCGTTGTTTTCGCTCCGCGTATTCTCTTTCTGATTCTTCAATTTTATTTGTTAATTCTTTAAGTCTTTTCTCTTTTGCCGCGCTTAATTCTTCCTTATTGGAAACTTGTTCTTTGAGATTATTGAGTCGTTCCTTAGTATCCTCCATTCGATTTTCTAATTCGACAATTTTTTGCTGTTTTCTTGCCATTTTTTTCTTACTTTTTTCGAGTACTTCTTGATACGTTTGCTTTTGTTCTTCTAATTTTGGAAACCCTTCCTTACATTCTTTAATATCTTCTTCGAAATTTTCTAGTTTATTCTTCTTTTTTTCTACTTGCCCATTTAATAACTTTAGTTCTTCTTCCTTTGCTTTGATAAGATTGCTGGAGTGTTCTAATTCAACTTTATTTTTATCGATCGAAACTTTAATAGCGTCAATTTCCGCTTTCAAGCTATTAAGTTTCTTTTCCATAGTATCAACATTTTCTTCTTTTTTTTCAAGAATTTCTTTTTTCTGTTCGATTTTATTCTTGATTTTCTTAGTGATGTTTCGTAAATCTTCTTTTTCGGCGAGTTTATCCTTCACATCATCGGACAATACCATTAGATCAACTTGTCGTTGATCAAGATTCTTTAATAGTTCTTCATTCTTTTTAAGGAGTTCTTTATATTCCTTTTCTAAGTTTTTCTTACTTTCTTTGGTGATTTCTAACCTTTCTTCTAAATTCTTTAATTCATCGACTTTTTTGGTATATTCATTTTCCAATTTACTTATCTCGTTCTTAAGAGATTCCAAGTATTTTATCCCGGTTTCTCTTTGATCCAAAATCCTTTGGTAATCCTCTTTGATCTTTTTCAGTTCTTCAGGAATCTTTTCGAGTTCTTCGAATGATATCTCATCCTTCTCTTTCCCTTTTTCTAATCGGGATTCTAATGCATCGATGTTTTCCTTGAAAGTTTGAAGATTTTTATCAATAAGATCACGAGAATCCTTGGCAAATATAAGATAATCTTTATCCAGCTTTTCGATTTGATTATTGGATTTATCTTCTTTTTTATCTTCTTTTTTATCTTCCTTGGACTCTTTAAACATTTTATTAACCTTAGAATATAGTTTAGTAAGAGATATATTATTAAATTTATAGAATAAAGCTTTATTAATCTTTATTTAAATATTAAATAATTATAAATTTCATTACTCAAAAATAGCTTCTTATTCAAACGAGCTTCAAAATAAAATATTATTTGTTTTGAAAATATCATTTATTCTATCTATACCTTCTTAAATTTTAATAATATTTATTTATTAATTAACTTAGGGGTTGTTTAAAAATAATTTCCCCATACATATAAAGGCTTCACCTTTTTTTTGATCCTCTCAAGACCCCGACCTCCCAATTTATGAAACATATATTCGATATCCTAATTAGGATTCTTCACGGCGGTTTTGAAATTATATTATAATTTCCCTCGTTAGGGGAAGGGAAACTTATCCCCTACGGAGTCTACGACCTTCAAGAGTACGATGCCCACGTATATTGCGGCACCAGCCACGAGACATCCGAATTCGCCGTTGATTGTATCGTGAAGTGGTGGGAGACCTACGGAGAGCCGCTCTACCCGGACTGCCCCCACCTCCTTATCCTGTGCGATAGCGGCGGCTCGAACGGCTACCGGCGCCGTTTATGGAAGCGGGAGCTCCAGACCAAGTTAGCCGACCGTTTCGGGCTGAACGTGTACGTGTGTCATTACCCTTCGGGCGCTTCGAAGTATAACCCCATCGAGCGGAAGGTATTCAGTTTTATTTCCCTCAATTGGGCGGCTCAACCGTTAACCAGTGTCCCGAAAGCTTTAGCCTTGATCAAGTCAACGCGCACGGAAACGGGGTTGACCGTAAATGCGACCCTCGTCGAGAAGGACTACAAGACAGGGATTAAGATAAGCAAGGAGGAGATGGACTCGCTACGGGTAAAACGCGCGCATATCTGCCCTCAATGGAATTATTGCATAAGCCCGCGCTAATTAACGCCCCTGTCCGACTTCCGAGAAGATATAGGAAAGGAGAGCCTACCTGCGTGGGGCTGTGATATCTTGTTTTCTCCAAAAGAATTAGTATTTAAGGGTGGGGAAGTTATTTTTAAAAAATAATATTTTTTAAAAATCTCATGTGAACTTTATGAAAAAAGGGAGATATTATTTAAGGTATAATCCTTTTATTTTGTTCTCTATTGTTTAAATAGTTTTATTCTAAAGTGAAGATCAAAGGTTCTTGGACCAAAAGTTGCCAAGACATAAAAATTCTCTCTTCCTCCAATTTCTAATTTTCCATTTAGGACCGGTAAATTTATCTGACGCCTCCCGTTAGAGGATGCTAAATCATGATCGAACCGATTAAAATCAGCACGATTTTCTAGGGCCGAAACCGTATGAAAGAAAGGTGAAGAGTCTTGACGTGATAATTCAACATATTTATAATGAAGATCAAGGTAATTTCCGACTTCATGCTCATTTATAACTAAGCAAGTTGTCGTGTGAAAAGAACGGAAAAATAATTCCCCATTTTTATAATTTGGGAACTTCCCAGTTGTTGTTTCTAAGATCTTCTTTACTATATCTGTTAAGAAGATTAATTGAGTTATGCTGTAGCTCCGGAGCTTAACTTTATAGGTAATATTTACTTCGGTTTCATTTTCAATTATTTGTTGCTGATGGATTTCTTGAACCGTACTAAAGTTATCAATCTCCTCGGGATTAGACGGCTTGAATACTTGGGGCTTAAGTCGATTCACATTCCGAAGCAGCCAAGTTCTTAAAAGGCATTTTTGCGAAAACTTTAACATCTCAGTCGCCTCAATCAATCCTCTATTCATTTGTGAACATTCTAATGTCGGCGTAGCACTCCCAATCATTAGCCTATACCAAGTATTTTGGATGAAGCCTGGAATATTAAAAAGTTCTTGAAAATATGTTGTGGGGGGCATACCGCCTATCGCACGAGGCTCCAATTCGATCCATAGGTTATCAAAGTATTTTAATAATTGGTAATAAAGTTTGAAATCCCCAGAAATATCTAATCCGCTTAAAACAACGACTATATTAGGATTTTTAGAGAGAAAAGACTGTAAAATTTCCTTAGATATGCAATTATAGCGGTAATCAGGTAAATTAGTATTACCAATATCGAGTTTCAAAAATATATTATGCGCCTCCATAAATGTCAAAAGTCTATTAAGGAATATATTATTTTCATTATTCAAATCCAATCCCGTATAACTTGGATATAAAGCAACCCCGACAACTCCTATTTGGTTTTGTAATGATTTAAGTTCATCAATTATGTCCTCATTCTCAGTTTCTTCTGAAAGATCAAAAGAAACAATCCCATTAAATAATTCAGGTGCTTTTTTGATGACATTGACTAAATCCTTGTTGGAGATCCCATATTCTTTTCCTAAATCCATCGCCTGTAAAAGTGCTTTATCAACATTCGAACAGTTCAATTCTACCCGATAATCTTGAAGATTAATCTTACGAGTATAGAAAACTCCATGGTTTTGAGAATCTCTTAAAGATAATAAATTTTTTAGATTTTCTGATTTAGGAATACCCTCGAAAATCGGCCATACCAGACTATCTATACGATCATAGAGGAAAGCATTGTTGAATCTCTTTGAAAATACACAAGAAAAATCGGGTTGATATAATCTCTCAATCATTTTGACTTTAACCATCTAAGTATGATAGTTTATAAAAACTGTTATGATTATTAAAAAATTGTATTATATCTATTAGTGTATTTTGAAATTCTTCAAGATTGCTCTAAAAGTTCCATAACATCCATATATGAGGTTTCTGGCATAGGGGCAAAATTTTTCACTTTAAGTGCTCCGACTGCATTTGCAAAAGCTCCAATTTTTTCCAAATCCCATTCTTTCAAATAGCCAACGATGAAAGCCCCACCAAATGAGTCGCCCGCACCAGTGGGGTCTACTTCTTCCACTTTAAAGGCCGGAATCTCTACTTTTTCTTTCCTTCCTCTCGAAAAAATCGTACAACCTTCACCCCCTCTCTTCAAAACCACTATTTCGGGTCCTTTGTCCAATAATTCAAGACAAGCTTGTTCTTCACTCTCTTTTTTTGTGAGCATTTCCGCCTCTTCCCCACTCGGAAGCAGTATTGTGGTTTGTTCCAATATGGGCTTAGAAATTTCTAAGATCGTCTCTAAAGGCAACATTTCAGGTCTAAGGTTAGGATCGAAACTAATTACCACGTTGGGGTTTTTTTCTTTCGCCACCTTAATCGCGTTATAACAAGCATCTCGGGAGTTTTCACTAATAGAAAGCGAGCTCCCCATAATGTGAAGGGATTTTATATTTTCAAAATATTCTGGATTGACATCATCAGGAGAAGTCTCCCCAGCGGCTCCCGCAGCAAAAATAAACTTCCTCGAACCATCTGAATTGTACTGGTTAAACGCAATTCCAGTCGTTTTAGAGGGGTCTTTGCGTATTTGAGATACATCTACACCATCTCTTTTTAATTTATCCAGAATAGATTTACCAAATTCATCGTCCCCAATAACCCCAATGTACCCTGTAGAAATATCAAAGGACTTCGCCATACGTGCAGCGGAATCAATAAATATTGCCGGTGCGCCGCTGGGATATGGCCCTTTATAATATGCTCCAATCCGGCTGTGGGGAGTATCTACCTTAGACCGCATGATTTCAACCAATAATTCGCCGATAGATATAATATCTGGACTCATTTCAATCTAACTCGCTTTCTTCTATTTATTCTCTAAGTAAAAAACTATAATTTCTCAAATTTATGATCTTAAATAAACTTAATAATACTTAAATATCCTTGATAATAAATACTATGTATGATAGCTAAGGAACATATTAATAAATCAACCTCAAAGCTGGAGGATTTTCTCTTAAATAAATATGTGCTTATTGGGATGGTGGTAATTTTTTTCGGGGCGTTTTTTTTCCAGTTCTTCTTTTCGGATTTAGATGAGGCCTTTATTTCAGAGGTACTGCGCCTTGAAGCATTGCGTCCGATTTGCGATCCATTCTGGCTGGTTTTGTATTGGCCCACCGTCGCGATATTCTTTCTTTCCATAACGGTCTATTTTGTGTTCGGGAATAAAAGGGGCTTAAGCCTCGCAATGTTAGCTATTGTTGTCATAGGCGGGCTTTTCCTCGGAGACGCGTTTAAATCATTTTTTAGCATTTTCGGATTGGGCAGACCCCCACAAGCACTCTCAAGTTGGGTTCCAGGTTTCTATGGCGATTTTTTACCAACTACTTCGGAGACGAGTGATTTCCCCGGACAAAGTATATTAGTCCCAGCAGCGTTCAGTGTTTACTTCTATTTACGTAAACCCACAAAACAAAAAGCAATCATTTTTCCTATATATGTAGCATTAATGGTGTTTGCAAGACCCTATGTTGGAGTAAACCATATCTCAGCCAATATTGGTGGTTTAATCATCGGAATCTACATGGGGCTAATTGTATATAAATATAGCGGAGCAATTCGATACTCATCATTATTTGACTCAAAATTAAAAAGGATCCTTGTAGCAGTGGGTGTCTTTGGGCTTATGTTCTTAATTTATTGGATACAACGACCTGTCTTCGTGAGTAAAGCTGCGCAAGGGGTAGATTTAGATATTAGGATGTTTATGATGGTTCTTGGAGGCTTTCTTGCAATATCTGCTACTAATTATCCTAAAGAGTTGAAATTTAATCTTGAAACGAGCCAGAAAAAGGGAAAATATCTCCTTTCCATAGGCTTGAGTTATTTAGTGCTTTTTGGATTATACTTCGGCGCTCTAGCCCTTCCAGAAAGCTTAATATGGGTCGGAATCATTATTGGATTCATCGATGGAATTTGGATTGGCCTTGGAGGGCCTTTTTTGGTTGAATATTTAAATCAAGAAGCAATACAATAAATTATACAAGACTTTTTTCTAAAAGGTGCAAAAAAATGTATATAGATTCTCATGTCCACTTATTTTTTGAAGGAAGCGATCCAGATGAATTCTTTCTTGGATGCTCGCGGGCTGGCGTTCATATTTTTGGAAAGGATAAACCCCCAGATGAACGACAAGATGCACAGCAATTATATGAACAACAAATGGCAATTCTTTCAGATAAGGATGGGAGCCGATTAATAAGCGAGATGGATAAGGCAAACATCGAAAAGGCCATTATGCTTCCCTTAGATTTCTGGTTAAGATTTCCTAAAACTGAAAATGCTGGAATCTCGATAAAGGAGAAAAATCAAATCTACGGTGATGTCGTTGAGCGCTATCCCGACCGGTTAAAGTCCTCTTTTGGTGTAGATCCCCGAAGAAAAGATGCGGTTGATCTTTTAGACGAATCAATGAAAAAATGGGAACCCGTTGGATTGAAAATCCATCCTACGGCGGGCTTTTTTCCTGACGATCCTATTTGCTATCCCCTCTATGAGCGGGCAATCGAATACGGACTACCCATTTTAATCCATAGCGGTCAAGAACCCGCGCCGATGGGTGCAAAATGGGGTCATCCGATGTATATCGATACGATTGCAGCCGATTTTCCAGAAGCTACCATAATTATTGCACATTGTGGGCACGGATGGTGGCGTCAAGCACTTGATTTTGCAATCATGAAGCCAAATCTCTACGTAGACTTTTCAGGTTGGCAGCCGCTATTTAAAGTGAACCCCAATTACTTCTGGAAAGTCCTTAGAATGGCCATAGATATGTTAGGTCCGTGGAGGGTGTTATTTGGGACCGACGGAAGCATGTTAGATGTATTCCTCTCTACCAAAAAATGGGCAAAGGCTGCGGGAAATCCCTCAAAGTCGACAGAAATAGAATTTACTGAGGATGAAATCGAGATTTTTATGAGGAAAGCGACAAAAAAACTTTACAATCTCTAACTTTTCTTTTTTTATATCTTTTTTATATCAAATCGCATTTTGCGGGTAGACCTACTTTTCTAAGACCAAATTCACGAAAAAAAAGATAATTAATTAATAAAAAATAATAAAAAGAATTTTATATGTAAAATTCATATATTATCATAAATGATCATATTAGATTCATCTCCATTAATTCACCTTACAAAAATTGGAAAAATAGATTACCTTATAAATCTCTTTGATTTTATCATAATATCTAAAGCTGTTTATAAGGAAGTAATTATTAAGGGTGAAAAAGCGGGATATAGTGACGCAAGACTTTTACTAAATTAATTTAAAAAAAAATAAATAAAAGTTCTTGAGATTAATACATCCGATCCAATTTTAAAAGGTTATTTACATATGGGAGAGTATGAATCAATTCAACTAGCGCTTGAATTAAAAGCTTTATTGATTATGGATGAAAAGAAGGGAAGAAATATAACCGAACAGAAGGGAATTAAAACATTTACCACAGCAGATATATTACTACTCTTATTAAAGGAAAAAGTGATCGATTACGGCTTTTTCCAAAAGAACTTATCAAAATATTCTGCGAATGGTTGGCTAGGAGTTAATATATATCAAAAATACCTAAAAGAGGGAAAAATTTATGAGTGAGAGACTATCTATTGTTGTTCCATCAGAAATGAATGATGAAATTGAACAATTACAAAAAATTCTAAACTTGGATAAAAGTACAGTAATTAGACATTTACTCTCAAATTCTATTCGAAATTTTAAAATAGATACGGCAGTTGATGAATATAAGAGGGGAAAATTATCACTTGGAAATGCAGCGGAATTAGCGGCTATTAATTTATGGGAATTTATTGAAATCTTACGGAAAAATCAAGTAGAACTAGATCTATCCGCAGAAGACGCCAATTTAGGAATAGAGAAAGTAAAAGATTTGAACTTAGCAGAATATAAAGAGAGACTAAGGAAGACCTTGGAAAATAAAAAGAACGGTAAATTCTAAATAAAAAGCTTTTAAAATTTTATATAATGATATATTTATTATTATTAATTAGATCATAATTAGCAGATGAACACTAAACATGTCGGAAAGTAGAATAGAAATTGATCCAAATGAATATACTGACCTTTTTAAGAACAACACGGCGTTAATAGTATCGATGAGGCAAGGCGGAGAAAAGAACGTGATGGCATTAGACTGGAAAAAATTGGATGAAATTGACGGTAACCCCGTCATTAGAGCACAAGTTGCATACAGTCGTTATACATATAAATTGCTAACCGAGGGAGTTAATGAATTTACCATAAATATCCCATCCGACAAACTTAGCGGAGCAGTAAGTATCGCAGGAACCTACTCTGGCCGTGATACCGATAAATTTGAGAAATCAGGATTGGAAACCATTCCAGGAGAGACCGTTAAAGTTCCTACTCTTAAAGATTGTCTACTTAATTATGAATGTCGCATTGGTGATACAAGTAAATCTAACCTTAGTAGCCATCACTTTTTTTATGGAAAGATCCTAAAGGCGTTTGCTTTAGATAAGATAATTAAATAGATGCAAAGAAAAAAAATGAAGGTTTCTCAAGGTTACGGAAATCTTTTCCATTATGTATTTTCGTATATGACATTTATTTTTTGAATTATAAATACCTATGTGGATTAAGTTTACCTTCTTGATGTAGATAACAGATTGTAGTACAAAATAGCGTTTACGATCGATCTTAAACTATTTTGGGTTTCTTTAATTTTATTTTCATAGAATGATAACTTTAATTTGGATTATCGTTGCCGCATTAGCTATGAGTTCCATAGCATGGATTGGATTAATTACGTTATCAATTAAGGAAAATCTACTAAGAAAAATATTATTATATCTAGTCGCATTTTCAGCGGGAGCTTTATTAGGTGGAGCTTTTCTTCACTTAATACCAGAAAGCATACATAAAGGAGGGGATTTACTACACATATCCCTTTGGGTTTTAATCGGTTTTTCGCTCTTTTTTCTAATGGAGCAATTTCTTCAGTGGCAGCATTCTCATAAAGTTGCGGTAGATTATAAAGCGCCCGTGAGCTATTTAATTTTAGTGGCTGATGGGGTTCACAACTTCATTGGAGGTCTTGCAATTGCGAGTAGTTTTATGGTAAGCCTTGAAGTGGGGATAATTACTTGGATTGCATGTGCGGCTCACGAAATACCACAAGAGTTAGGTGATTTTGGCATATTAATTCATGGTGGGTGGGAAAAATATCGGGCTTTAGCCTTTAATTTTGTTTCGGCATTAACAATATTACCCGCAGGGATTCTTACGTTTTTTATATCGGTAAATATTGATACATTATATTTGTTACCCTTTGCCGCAGGGAATTTCCTCTACATTGCCGCTTCCGATTTAATTCCTGAAATAAAACACGGGAAAGAGGGTGTCTTAAATAGAATTAGCCATTTCGGAACATTCTGTGTTGGTATAATACTTATATTGCTAGTGAGAATGATATTTGGATAGCTAAGAATCATAAAATGTGATAAAAGATGAATCATTTAGACTATAGGGTAATTACATTTCTTTTTGAAGAGAAAAAACCCTTAAGAATTGGAACTATTAAGAATTCACTCGATATCCCCCATTCAACTTTGGGAAGTTGCATTGAAAGACTTAAAAGCAAGGGATACGTGGAGTATGAACCATATTATGACGCACAACTTACAAAAAAAGGGACAGAACTAGCTAAAGAGTTACTACGGCACCAGCATCTAATTGCAGTTTTCTTATATAACGAGTTAGGGCTTAATAGGGAGTTAGCCCATAAGGAAAGCAAGAAATTCAACCTTTTACTTTCATGTGGGACGATTGATAAAATTTGTAAAAGATATAACCACCCCAAAACATGCGCTTGTGGGGAGATAATTCCGAATTCTGCTAATTGTCATTGTCAAAAGAATCTGCAAAATTAAATACTATTTAATAGCGCGCTTTTTTATTTATCCATATCTTATTGCATTTATTCAAGATAATAAATAGAAGTAAAAATGAGAAAATCCGTTTAAAAAAATCTCAAAATGAACTTTAACTATCTGTGTACCAATTGCGACAGAAATTATAACTTGGAATCCATAATTCATAAATGTCCCGACTGTGGGGGGCTCCTCTGGTGCGATACAGGTACCTCAATGGTCCGAGCATTAGTCAAAAGGAAAAAGAGAATTTCAACGTTTTGGGACTGCCGACCCGTTTTCCCCGAAATTGAGACCGATTATATTATCACCCTTGGGGAGGGTGGAACCCCTTGCAGAGAATCGAAAAGACTAGGGAAGATGTGGGGGATTGATACCCTTTTTTTTAAAGATGAGACCCAAAACCCAACCAATTCCTTTAAAGATCGTGCCGCAGCCCTCTTAATTTCCCATGCTCGTAGTTTAGATTTTAATAAAGCAGTTTGTGCATCAAAT
>CAZDJH010000095.1:0-10811 GCA_964505645.1 uncultured archaeon
TGCTCTGAAAGATTTGATAAAAAAAAAAAGAATTTTAATAGATCTTTCTATGCTATGTTCAAAGAAGATGACCCACACTACAAGAAAAGTTTTTTTAGTTGTATTTTTATTATACACTAAATAAGATTTGATTTTTCGTAAAAGATCTTTTCGGGGGATTTTAAAAATTGGATAATAACGAGGAAAAGAAAGCAGCTTACCCATATATTACGGAGTTCAAGAAAGAACCGTTCCAATCGTTTGCTCTTATAGAAAAAGAGGCAATCCGTTCTTTTTATTTTAGTAAAGATGCGAAGTTATTGAAGTTTTTTGAGTATTTTGAGACCAATCTTTTTGATCTACAATCTCTTTCTTTAAGGAAGGTCTATTGGTTCCTAATGTTAAAGAAGTACTTAAGACACGAACTTAGTAAAGGTTTTAAGGAAAGACTCTATGATTATATACAAAAGTGTGAGATCCATCGAGAAGGAGTGATTGGATTCAGAGCATCTCCCTATTCTAAGCAAAAAAAGGGAGATATTCGATCTACATACTATGCAATAATATCTCTTTACTTAATGAGATATTTTAAATTTTATTTAGCATCCAAAGGACATGGAATTGTTATGGCCGAATTAAAGTCCTTTATAGAGTGTCATGACAAGGGCAATCGATTTGTTCATTGTCTTGAAAAGGGATGTGAGATCTGTGATGAGGCTCATCCAGCAAGAACACTTTACTATGTTTTAGAACTATTAACCTTATTGGGATTTGAAGTTAGAGCCTATAAAACGAAATATTCCGTCTACATAGGGAAATTAAAGGAAAGGTTCCCCATCTTTTTTCAGCTCCTCTGTCTTAAATACTTCGATTTAGACCATTCGGTTGAGGAAGAGTTCATTCAATTTTTATACGGATTTCAAAGAGAGGATGGAGGATTCAGTGTTGAGGGCACCTATGGAGATATAAATTTAACATTTTGGATTACTAATGTATTAGAAAATTACACTTGGCTTTTGGATTACAATCCCTCAGGGATTTACTCCTTCATAAACACTAATTTGAATAGAATATTGACGAATAAATCCTCTTGGAACTTTAAGAGTTTAATAAAAGGCTCTAAATTAATCATCATCCTTTCATTAATATGGAATAAATTTATCGAAGAAATCGAACGGGCTGTTTTTAGGGCAATAGAAGAGAAAGGCTACATAGATATTAAGCATTTAAACAGTTTATTTGAGATCTCAAAGGTTCTTGAAGAAATCCTATCTTATATTAATTTAAGTTATACGTTTAACTTAAAAATACTGTATAATCATGTAGAGTTTAAAAATTATCTGAGAAATCTCCCCCCACGAGATAAAATACTAGCAGAAGAATTGTATGAACGGCTTTCAAAGAAAAGCATAGTATCTTTATCCGATATTATCGAACGATATAATACTGTCTACCCCTATGATGAGATTACTATTAAGGAGTTTCGACCCTTGATTCAAAATATGATTGATAACCATTATTTTGAAGGTGAAATTAAATCCAAGAAAAAATATCTATTTTTCACTAAGTATTTCTTCTATTTGGACTTTATGTTGGATAAGATAATCGTTTCTGATACGAAACTCAACTCAGAGAGGATATTCGAAGAGAAAAGGATTCAGAAGGAGATTAAGAACGATATCTATAATATGACATTGAGATTGAAGAATATTGCTGCTCAAATTGAGGAAGAAATAGAAAGTTATCTGCTTATTGATGAGTTAGAGATCGCAAAAAAAAGATTAAAGTTCATTATTCGAAATGCGCTTATGGAATCAGATTTTTTAAATGAAAACATAGAAAATTCATTTAATGAAGATTTATATTATATTAGTATTCATGCAACACTCCATTCTGAAATTGAACAATGGAATCATGTATATTCCATATTAAGCAAGAAGTTGAAGGAAATCGATACAAAGTTAAAGGAAAAGATTTCCGAGAAAGAAGATCTTCGAAAATATGATATTATTTTAGATGAACTCGATGGAAGATTAAAGGATTTAGAGAATCACTTTAATAAAAGAATAGACGGCTTTAGGAGTTATCTGAGGGAAACTCTTAAAGATGGCTATAGCAAAGAAAAGCTTAATTTAATATTGGAAAGATTTAACGGAATTGTTGGCGAAGTTAAAGATTATGATGAAAAAGTTTATAAAATCTCTCAAAAAATTACTTTAAGGGATGAAAAGCTAAATCAAAAGCATAAAAATTTAATTTCTTATTGGATAAGCATTAAGAGTGAATTAAAACAGATCTTTAAGTATTATTCTGATGGATTGGCCTTTTTTAAGAATATTATAACTTCAATCAAAAAGATACATCAAGATTTAAGCGATGAGATAACTGTAATAAGCAAGAGTTCTCACCAAAAAGTTCAGAATGGAGAATTTCAGGATGCATTCAAGGTGATTAAAAGGGAATCGGAAGTAATGCTGCATAATAAATTAGAGCAAATTCAAGAATTACAACAGAAAGTAAAAAATGAAATAAAGTCGCGACAAAAACTCTATATCCTATACAAGCATCTGCACACTAAATTAGAAAAAAAGGAAGAGGAGATAATTGACATAGTTGCGGAAGAAATTCAATCGATAGAAAGTAAAGTTATAGAAGAGCGAAATAGACTCATAATCGAGAAGTTTGATGAGTTCGTCTCGGTTAGTATTACCGATTGTAGAAAAGAATTGTTAAACTATAAAAAAGAATTGGATAAAACAGAAACCCTCTATAAAATAGACATTAATGACGTAAAAAAGGGATTTAACTCGATCTCTGATTATTTTAAAGATTTAAAAGATTCTTATTCCTCTAAATTGGATAAAAATAGGGCTTTAATCAACAATTTTGACGAAAAGTCGAATTTAACCATAATGCAATGGGAGAGATTCGAAGAATACATAAAGAATGAAGTCAAAAAATTAAAGGAAGAATATGTCAATAATATAATCAATGAAAAGATTCGATACTTAGCCAAGGACAGCCTTTCAAACTGTTTGAGTTTAAAGAAGGTGCTAAAATATATTAATATTGATAACGATGATGCGCTTCATAGGATTGAGGGTTTAATCAACCTGTCCAAGTTGAACGGAGAAATCCTTGAAAAAGAAAATTGTATCTTAGTGTACACAAAAGATTATTATAAAAATAAAGAGCTGCGAAATTATATTAATAATAAGATTCTTAAATATAAAAATAAAACAATAGGAAAGACTTTAGCTTTATATGATTCATGTATAAAAAATCGTACATTAAAGATTAACGTGGAAGAGATTTCAAGCCGAATAGAAGACCTTAAAAATTTTGATACCATTATGGAGGAACGATTCGACCAAAAGGTAAAAGAGTTAAATATAGATATTCATAGTAAAAAAGAGTATAAAGAAACGTTGGAATCGTTTAAAAATATAATTAAAAATTCAAAAAAAGCGATCGAAAACATAAAGAAGTGCATCTCCACATTTAAGGCTCTTTTAAATTATATTAATGATAACTATAATGGTTTAGATGATAAATTTGCCAATTTTATTAATATAATTGAAGAGTCAATCGAAACTTCAGATTCATATAAAAGATCAAAAGAAGAATTGGAAAGCAACAAGAAAAGGTTTGAGGAACTACACGGATTAATTCAAGAAACTGTCTTAGAAAAAATAGACGGGACTTTAGAAAGAGAGGAAAAACTTAAAAAATTAAGTCCCGAGCTGCACGAACTTTTTGTACGGAGAAAAAATGAATTTCTTCAATCATATAATAAAAAGATTGAAGATATCAGCCAGAAACTAATGTTTAAGCGGAGTGAATTATTCAGAGATGGGTTACTCTCCTATATAAAAGATAGCAAAATAAAGCTAAATCAATTATTAGGTAAGCTTCAAACCAGAATAGAGGACTATATTGAAATAAATGAATTTCAACGTGCATATCTAAAAATCGATGAAAAAATAGAAGCAATTGACTCTGAAATCAACATTATGAAAAATGAAATAAGAGAAATGATTAAGGCTTATAATAAAGAGACAAAAAACAATTTTGAAACAAAAAATAAATATCCATTAGAAGAATTTAATAAATATCTTACCGAATATAGGGCAATATTGACGGAGAAAACAAAATCTCTGAAGAGTGTGATCCTTGAAAGTTTCATTCAAATGGCAATAAAAGGGGTGACTAATGAGTTCCTCACTGTCAGCTTTATAGCTAAGGAATTAAACGGTAAAAGAAAGGAGATTCGGAACCTTATTTTACCTCTGGCCTCGGAAAAGTTAAAGGGAAGATATGAACCCATGTTGGATATTTATTATGAAAATCCCGAGGTTTTAGATAAGATTGATAAAGATGAGCTTGAGGTTATTAAATCGATGAATTATAAATTGTATATTTTCTTAAATCGATTGAAAAGCTTGGCTAAAAACTTCGGTCCAATCATTGCCTTTTTCGCTTCGTTTTTAACTCTGTCATTTTACCTACTACAACTCACAAACTGGCACCCAATGGCGTTAATCATCCCTGGTTTAATCCTGACAGGAATCATATATTTTATTTTCAAGAAGAAAAAAGAGGCTAGTTAAAGTCACAATTTGATCTATCGATATTCCTTTAAAAAATAAATATATTTACCTTTTTTCTTAAGGTAATTTCGATAACATGCGTGATTAAGAAGGATCCAAAATTTTTTATCGGTAATTTCTTCTATCTGAGCAAGTTCCTTTAACCGTTCTAATCGTATTTTATCTCCTTCACGATAGGTGTCAACTAACTGAATTAATGTTTGAGCATTACGATTTAGATAATATTTTTTCTTCTGTTTATTAGAAACCCCCTCTTCCTTTGAATTTCCTTTGATACGCGCGATTTTCTTTTTTATTTTCTCTTTATTCATTTTGATCACATCAGAATAAAACATAACTCCATAGTCCTTATATTCCCCATATTTTTTTGAATCGCTAAATGAATCTATACTTTCGATAATTTCCTCAACGGAACGATTAGCTAATAATTCTTTTTCTTGTTGCTTTCGTTTTCTAAACTCTTTTATTATATCAAATTCCGAGAGGGGTGGTTTTTCTCGATTAAAATCAATCTTAGAACGGTTAATTTCGGGAGTTAACTCCAGCTCATCTGGTTCAAGTAGAATTTGACCCATATTTCCCTCCTTTTTAAGGGCAACCTTGAAATAAGGAATATCTTTAGTATTTTTAGCCATAAGTATGTAACATCGACCTGGAGAATGTCTTCCAGTACGCCCCCTCCTCTGGATGTGCCTTATTTCTGAAGCCACAGGTTCATAGAAGATAATAGCGTCTACATTGGGTATATCCAGTCCCTCCTCCGCAACGCTGGTTGCGGTCAATATGTTGATTTTACCTTTCCTGAAATCTTTTAAAATTTCAATTTGTTGGCTCTGTGAAAAACCTTTCTCATTGGAAGTACTTGATTGTCCTATGAATTTTTCAGCAATTAATCGACCATCGAATTTTTCATTAACTAACGTTTTTAACAATTCTGCCATTTCCCTGTATTGTGTAAAAATGAGAATCTTTTTGTTGTTAAGCTCAGTAATTTCTTCTCTAATGAGTTCAAGAATTTGGGAGACTTTTGGATGATATGAATGCAAAAGTTTATTTTCTTCAATAATAGATGTGATTAATTTGAAATGTTTAGAGTTTAAAATCCTTTTAGCAGAGGCGTTATCGTTATCTGCCTTTAGATAAAGTCGCTCTATAAAACTATGAAAAAGATTGACATCTTGTGTCTCCAATAAATCCTTCGCGTGAAGGAGCGAAATACAACTCGAGCAATAGGAAAAAATAGCGTGAATATTTAACTGTTTAGCCCGAACGAGATCTATTATTTTTGGGTCAGTATAGTTGAGTTCATTGGAGGCTTTTTCTAAATAGCTTTCATCACGTAACAAATCGCCATATCTTAGCGAAAAGGTTAAATCTTGGGCAATTCGCAAAAAATCCATTTTTGAATAAAATTTTTTATAGGGGTTAATCAACTCCCGCTCTATAAAAAATTTCAAAAACCTATTGAAAAGATTATCAATCACTTGGCTTAGTTCCAGAGTTTTTATGGGGAGATCAACATATTCTAGAAACATATCAATATCATGGACATAATTTTTTACATCCTCATCTTCATAGGTCTTGAAAATTACATTTTCGATATAGAGATTATCGCAGAGCGTTTGAATCGTCTCGTAGTCCTTTCCTGGAGATGCTGTGAGCCCTAGAATCAAGGGATCACTGCAATTATTGATATACTCCTTTGAGAGGAATCTATACGCATAATTTCCCCGGGTTCTATGGGCTTCATCGAAGATTATCATGGTAACAGTATCCAATTTATAACGTGCCCTCATTGTGTCGTTTTTAATAACTTGCGGGGTGGAGATTAATATTTTTGACCTATGAAATAGGATAACCCTCTGCTCGGGAGTAATTTTTCCAGTTAAAGAATTAATCTTCTCTGGCTCAATCTTCAGGAATTTTTTACAGCTCGCCAAATGCTGCGCTACTAAGGGGCGGGTGGGGGCTAAAATAAGTATTTTCCCTTTCCTATCATAGCTTTTTAATCGATTCGCAATTAAAAGGATAGCAACTATCGTTTTTCCCAGTCCTGTTGGGAGTACAATCAAGGAGTTACTTTTAACACACTTTTGAGCGATATTATCTTGGTATTGGCGATAAAATACACTTTTTTGCTTTAAGAATTTATCGTTGAAATATTCCCGTTTATTCTCCATTATTATATAACATTATCTTACTTCCTTATAATAAGGAGAGGGGGAAACGGTTTATTGAATTGATAATTAGTTAATAATGAGGTGAAACCAAATCACGCGACGTATGGAACCGACTCTTTTAAAACAAAGCATTAATAAGATAAAAAGGTTTTTAATATAAATACATCTAATCTAATTAAAAATAACCTATTTTAAATTAAAAAAGGATTTAATATGACACAAGACAATTCAAATATGTCTTACATCGAAGAAAAATTACCCTTAAGAAATAAGTTAGCTTTTGCGGCAATTTCATTCACCAGCGGTTTATTTTCGGGGCTAGTACTCACCACGGGTTTTACGGCATTCTATAACGAAAAGTTTAATGTCTCAGAGAGCTTTACTATCATAGCTTGGGCCTTATTCATTGTTTGGAACGCTGTAAACGACCCTCTCATCGGGTTTATTCAAGAACGTACTGGTTCTGAAAAACTCGGAAGGAGAACGCCTTATATCCGCTATGGTGCCCCCCTCTATGCTGGCCTATTTATATTGAGTTGGTTTCCGTTTTTGTCTGGGGAGATTGGGCTGTTAATTAATATGATCCTCATCCTTTACGTATTTGACACGATTTTTACAATGATTGGGCTAATATCCTATTCTTTACCAGCGGAGATGACAGTTTCGGAGCATGCTCGATCTGACTTAATGGTATACGGATCAGTAGCTCAGGCTTTTGCCCTATTACTCTCTTTTGTTTTTCCACAATTGTTAAATGATCAACCTTATAATGCAGATCCCATGTTTGAACCGTTTCGGATTATTATGGTTATATTAGGGATTATTGGGGGTATCATACTATTTATTTCCAGCTTTTATCTTAAGGAAAATAAATATACCATCTTAGATGAACCATTGGGCTTTAAGGACTCATTCGTCGAAACGGTCAAAAATAAGCCATTCTTGATCTTTGAGGCCGCTAATTTCATCTATTTGACGGGTCAATATATCTTAACGCAAGGAGTTTTCTATTATCTGACGTACGTTTTGGGATTAGATTCCTTTGTTAATAAAATCATCCCTTTGCTCGTGTTCTTTTTGTGTGTATTCATTTTCCTTCCAGTGCATAGTCGAATCGTCAATAAGGTCGGTCTAAAAAAAGCCTTTATTTTCACGCTGGCGTTTACGGGATTAAGCTTTTTAGTTGGATTTCTGGGGGTGGCATGGACTTATCCGCTAGCCCTCATAAGTATGACGATGATCGGGTTCGGATTTTCGGGCTTTTTCCTTACTAACCAATTGGTAATGGCAGATGTGATTGATTATGATGAGCTTCGCACCGATAAGCGCCGCGAGACTAGTTATTCAGGAATGAATGCTCTTATCACAAAACCTGCCAATTCTCTGGGGCCAATAATACTAATTAGTGTCGCAGCAGCCTTCGGTTTCAGTTCTGCTATTAGTTACGACTCGTATACTCCCGCTCAATTAGCAAACATACAAGTTGGGATTATGCTGGGCTTTACGTTAATTCCTGCCCTTCTAATCATAGTTGCATCAGGGATTATGTTCTTTTTCCCGCTCCACGGAAAGGAATGGAGGAAAAAGAAGGAAAGCCTCCATGAAAAACACAAACAGAAGGAAAAAGATTTTATTGAGCGCCTCAAAAAAACGGGGAAATTATAAGCTAATTTAATTTTTTTTTTTATTTTACAATTCCTATTTTATATCTTTTTTATATCAAATCGAATTTTGCGGGTTGAACTACTTTTCTAAGATCAAATTCACGCCACGCTAGCTTGAGTCTCGAAGTTCTCGCTTCAAATCCTTAGAATCCGCCACTCTTACAATTGTCATCCTATAAAAAATATTATAAGCCAGAATCAGATTGGCGAATTGTAGCGCACCTGATCGATTGATAAGGATTTGGGAAATAAAAGATCTTGATAAGGAATGGCTGACTTAGTCAGAAGAGAGTTTTTTTATTTTTTTTATTGATTAAAACATTAGTGAATAGCTTCTAACATAAAATACAAAAAACCATAACTGCGCATAGTCCTTGCGATACTTCATTGGGTAGGAAGGAGTCTTATACGCAGTTATGGAAAAAAATAGCTATCAAATATGATATTGCATCCGTATTAAATATAGAAAATTATAGATTTATACCTACCGCTTTAGTTTTGAAATTATTTTACTTTTCTCGATTATAAAAAATAACTCGAATGAGATAATTTCTTATCGCGGATAAAATCTTAAGAGATTACCTTCTAGCCTATATTCAATTTGCCCTTGAGAGCGGAGCAACCTCAAGGTAAGTATGATCCAACCCCGGGCAACGCCATGCATGAAGTTAGATTGATTGGGGTAAAGCGCCTCCAAAAGTCCCGAGAGCGTTATCCCCTTTTGAGCATTGCCTTGAATAAGGGCTAATACTTGTTGAGTCCTCTGGTGCCGGTGTGCTAAGATCTCTTTGAGTCTTTGTCGGGGATCGGGAATTGGGCTCCCATGAGCCGGGAGAATTAGGTTAAGGTTGGGTAATTCTTGGAAGGTTCTGATTGTTTCTAAATAATGCTCGATATTCGAAGTGGGGGGCCCTAACCACGTAGTTATCGTTCTCAATACGTTATCCCCCGAAAACAATATCCCCTTATCTTCATTGTAGAGGGAAATATGGTCAGATGCGTGTCCTGGGGAGGGAAATATCTTCAATTCCTCACCGTTAATGGATATTGTTGTTGTACTATTAATGATTTCATCTGGCTGGGTGATAAAAGATAAGCCATAAATATTTTTAAAAAATACATGGGTGGTGATTTTCCTTAGATATGAATTTAGACGTGCGCGAATTGATTTTGCTTCATAAGCCTCTTCTAAAATATTCTCCGAATCGTAGTATTCTAAATACGACTTCTTATCTCTAATTATCGTTGCCATCTTCTCCGTTAATACAATCTTTAAGCCCAGATATCTCCTTAATCTTTTTAAGCCTGAAAAGTGGTCGGGATGGACATGACTGGGAATAACTCTCTTAATATTACAGGGCAGTCCCTCTTCTTGATATTTTCGCTTGATTTTGTTGATTTGCGAAACAACATACTTTATCGTTTTAATGGTGCCGTATCCAGCATCGAATATCAATCCATTCTTGCCTGCGAGGACATATATATTTTCTGGAGGCTTCATCACCCCGAGGCTCCCTTCCTCCCTTATCAAGAATATTGAGGGATAGACTTCTTCCATTATTTGCTATTAAAACAAGGTGAAAGATAAGTTTTATTGATATTTGAAAATACAGATTTGAAAATATTGGCGCAAAACTTATTCTTAAAGGCATTTTCTGAGAGTTTTTGAAAGCAAGATATGAAGGGTTTATCAAGATAATAATAATTTTTGCCCTTCATATTCGGTGATTATAGGATCCACAGATTTAACAAGATTTTGGCTTTTGTTTTAAAGAAGGCTATTATGGATGTATCCCTCTGAGTAAAGGCGAGATCATATCCAACACGGATAATATATTAATAAAAACTTTCGCAGCAAAAAATCTTTCCAGCGTTTCTTAAATTGATTCTATCAGTCATCGCCTATTTTGTCGTTAACTTTTTTTCATCTATTTATGATGACAACCAAGTATAAACCAAAATGTTTAAATATATGTAAGATCTATGTTAATATAATAAATATTTTACATAAAATAAATTCAATATAATTAAAAAAATTAAAAAAAACTAGTGGAGGAATGAATAAAATGGCAGGAGAATATATTAGTTGGAGTCCAATCCGACGCCTAATGAAACATGGTACTATATATAATAGTACCTTTCAAAATAATGGCGCGGAGATTGTTGCTCGTGATGCAGTTGATGAATTAGTAAATTGGCTCGAGAAAAGTGCAGAGGAATTAACTGAAGTTGCTTTAAGATTAACCAAGCACTCTGGGCGAAAGAAGATCACGAGAGACGACATTCTTATGGCAATTAAGTACTTCTAAAAACTTCAACGATATAAAAAAATAAAGAACATTCAATTTGACTGGAATGCCTCATTAGCTGATACCAAA
>CAZDJH010000096.1:0-9554 GCA_964505645.1 uncultured archaeon
GAATCTCATGTGGATCGGTCAATTGAGAATCCCAATATCTTTTGCGAAACTAATATAATCGGTACGCAAACTTTATTAAATATCGCGAAGGAGAATAAGATTCAGAAGTATCTTCAAGTGTCAACGGATGAAGTCTACGGGGCTCTGGGATTTGAAGACCCTGCCTTTAAAGAAACCACCCCTTTACACCCCAATAGCCCCTATAGTGCCAGTAAGGCCTCTGCGGACCTACTCGCCAGGTCATACTTTAAGACATTTGGATTACCCGTCAATATTACAAGATGTTCTAATAATTACGGACCTTATCAATTTCCGGAAAAGCTAATTCCCTTGATGATCAATAACGCGCTCAATGATAAAAAGCTTCCCGTTTACGGAAAAGGGATCAATGTACGGGATTGGATATACGTAAAAGACCATTGCGAGGCGATCCTTAAGGTCTTATTGGAAGGCAGGATGGGTGAAATATACAATATTGGCGGGGATTCCGAACTATCTAATATAAACTTGGTTAAGCAATTGTTAGAATTATTAAATAAACCCGAATCGTTAATTAAATTTGTAAAAGACAGACCCGGACATGACCTTCGATACGCAATAAATCACGATAAAATCACCCAGGAATTAAATTGGAAGCCGAAGGTAACCTTTGATCGGGGTTTGGAGAAGACAGTTCTATGGTATAAACAAAATACTGCCTGGTTAAGCCATGTAATTAATAAAGATTATCTGACATATTATTCAAAGCATTATAACAACCGATAACATATACCTCTGTTAATTATTCTAAATTAACAAATATCTGCCTTAAAACCTATGTCTCTTTAAGAACAAGAATTACAAGTGACAACTACTTTAGCAGCGAGCCCTCTTCCAAGCACTATTTTGCTTCCTCTCACTCTAATCTCAACTGGACCCCCGAATACTGCGGAACGTTCTTTTATAATATTGACTCCCGGAACTATGCCCAAATTAGCCAGCCTCTCTTTTGCCCTCCTACCCGCATTAACCGCCACAACTTCTAAATCTTTACCTTTTTCACAATCCGTAAGGCATTTAAGAAGAGAACTAGTTTTTTCAGTATCTATGGTCATTTTTTTTTGAATATATTTAGATTCATTTTTAGGATATTGAATATCTATTCAGAAACACTTGAAACATACCATTCAATTGAAGTAGATTTTGTTGATTTAAAAACTTTTAGATTAAACTAAATAAGTTTTTTTTCTATAATATAAAACATCTTAGAACTAAAAAGACGTTAATTAAATGACTTCAAATAGGATACAATTATATAGAAAAAGGGCACAAGCGCTTATGAAAGATGTTAATAGAGATTCTTGCTAATTAATCAATAGAATTTAGTCAAACAAAATTCATTTAAATAGTTCGAGATTTATGTTTAAAAAAGTCAAAAATTTTAACCTTCAATTATTTTAGATATAGAATTAGAATAATGAAACAGAATTATTCCTCGATTTCTTCCATCTCTAAGGACCATCTAAAAAGTATTGTGGGAGAAAAAAATTATAACGATGAAATGGAAATTAAATGGACATACGCATTCGGAGGGACCATTTTCCAGCCAAAATGGATTCCAGATTTAATACTCACTCCCACATCAACACAACAAATTTCTAAAATTTTAAAATTCGCAAATCGGGAGAGAATCCCAGTGACTCCGCGAGGAAGCGGTACAAGTTTATCGGCAGGTCCGATGACGCCATATGGTGGGATTGTTTTAGATATATCCAAGATGAATCGTATTCTAAACATTGATATTGAGAATAATCTTGTTGAGGTGGAACCTGGCGTTATTTGCGATGAATTAAACAAGGATTTAAAGTATAAGGGATACTTTTTCCCACCCGACCCTGGTTCAAGCTCCGTTGCTACGCTTGGAGGTATGGTTGCTACTAATGCGGGGGGCATACAAGCCTTTAAGTATGGCGTAACTGAGAATTATGTGTTATATATTGAGGTGGTTCTTCCTAACGGGGATGTTTTAACATTAGGAAGTAAGGTATTAAAATCGGTCTCATCATATAATTTAAAAGACCTTTTTGTAGGCTCTGAGGGTACTTTAGGTGTTATTACTAAAATTGGATTAAAAATACGACCCTTACCTACTGAAAGAAAGCTCGGACTGTTTGTCTTTAAAGATATACGAGATTTACAAAATGCAGCGCTTGAAATACGTAAAAAGGGGATTATGCCCAATCTATTGGAATTTATGGATAAGATAATATTAAAAGCGGTAACTGAATACTTAGGGGGAGATTTCTATGATATTCCAGTTGGTTATGTATTATTGGCGGAAGTAGACGGCGACTCGGAGGAACAAGTAGAAAATGATTTTGCTCTAATCTTTGATACAATAATGACCTTTAAACCAGAGTTCTTTCGCATAGCAAAGAATGAAAAGCAGAGAGAAAGATTGATATTGGCCCGAAAGGCGAACCTTCCTGCACTTTCCCGAATAAAGCCAACTTGCTGTGTTGAGGATTGTACAATCAAGATCACGGAATTTGCAGATATAATGAGGAAAATTGAAAAGATACCCCAAGCCATTAACGCAAAGAACTTAATGATAGCAACTATTTGCCATATGGAGGGAAATTTGCATCCAACGTTTTTATTTAATGAAAATTCCCAAAGCGATGTACAAGAATTTGAAGATGCCATTAGTTATCTCTATAATGAGATTATTTTGCCTGCTGGAGGAAGTCTCACGGGTGAACATGGGATTGGAAAGATTAAAACTCCATACCTCGAAGATGAACATGGGAAAAAAGTATTATCATTAATGAGGAGTATTAAAAAACAGTTTGACCCTAATATGATATTAAATCCAGGCATCGGAAAGGGCGATGAGCGCCCGTTACCGCAATCGAATAAAAAAAGAATACTTAAGAAACAAAGCGATAGGATATTAGAGCTTCGCTGTATGCGTTGTGGCTTTTGCCTACCATCATGCCCTTCGAGAATTGACTATATGATAGAGGCTTATAGTCCCCGAGGACGCCTCAGCATATTAAACGGAGTGGTTCATGGTGAAATTGAAATCAACGAACTAACTGTTGATATTTTAAGCACTTGTACTTTATGCGGTCAATGCAAAATTAAATGCCCTTCGGGAGTTAATACATATGAGATTTTTGAAAAAGCAAGGGAGATTATTTTTAAGAAAAATGAAAACAGATAACTTAAGTTTTGATTATGGAAGAGAGAGACTCGAAATCACGATGAACCCTTCTTGGAATTACACTATTTTGAGACCATCTAATCAAGAAGAAGTCAGTAACCCAGTAAATATTATCAGAAAGATGTTTAAGTATCCAATTGGAACTAAGCCCCTAAAAAAACTAATTACTCAAAAAGAAAACCTGAGTACGGTCTGCATAGTTGTAAGCGATGCCACGCGCCCTGTTCCCTCTGACCTCTTAATTAAGGCATTAGTAAAGGAGCTAAATAATTATGGAATAAATAATGATCAAATAAATATTTTAATTGCAACTGGATTACACAGAAGATCTCGTGAAGAAGAATTGCTTCGAATCCTTGGAGAGGATTTAGTAGATGAACTGAAATCCTTCGACCATGTAGCTACTGATGATGAAAACTTGATCAATCTAGGGGTTGCTTCTGACGGGGTACCTATTTTAATAAATAAACGCTATTATGAAAGTGATTTTAAAATACTCACGGGCTATGTGGAACCTCATTTCTTTTATGGCTTTTCGGGGGGGCGAAAATCAATTGTTCCCGGGATTGCCGGAGCTCCTACAATCCAAGCGAACCATTCTGCTAAGAATGTCTCTTCTCCCTATAGTCGATTTGGGATTTATGAAAAAAACCCCATGCATCAAAATGGAACCGAAATCGCTCTAAAAGTTGGTGCGGATTTTGTTGTTAATGTATGTATTGATGATAAGCACCGAATCACAAAGGTTGCAGCAGGAGATTTACAAAAGGTCCATCAACATTTAGTGCAATATCAATTGGAAAAAGGATTTAAAGAAATCGCAGAACCATTTGATATCGTAGTTTGTGGTAATGGGGGATATCCTTTAGATATTAACCTCTACCAAGCAGTAAAAAGCATGGCAATTGGAGAAATGGCTGTAAAGCAAGGGGGTACAATAATTTCAGTAAACGAATGTGAAGATGGACTGGGACATGAACGGTTTAAAAACCTTTTATTTTCGGGAACCACCCCAGAAATGATTCATAGTAAAATCCTAAATCATGAGATAAATGTTCCCGATCAATGGGAAGTCCAAATTTTAACGCGTATACTTAAGAAGGCGCAAATATACTTAATATCCTCCCTTGATGAAACGGAAATAGGTAATATTGGCTTAAAACATGCAAAATCTGTCGAAGAGGCGATTAATTCAAGCATAAAAAGGCAAGGAGCAAACGCCAAGATTCTTTTACTTCCCAATGGCCCTCAGATATTACCCCAACTACAATAATTTAGCAATCATAAATTTATCATTAAAATCAAATTTAATTAATACTTTTATAGAATAGGTTAAAGAATAAACAAAATGGTGTGAAAATTTGAGCGATCTCGAAGGATTAACAAGACGTTTAATGGATAAAGGTATTCCTAGGGAAAAAATAGTGTCCCGCTTGGTACAAGAGTATTTGGATTATAAAGAAATACATGAAGGTCTCGCCACTAAATTAGCAAATGCAGTCTTGGAAGAATGTGAAAAAAGCGACATTTCACATATTAAGGACCCATTTTTGCACGATTTATTGGATATCAATAAAGCAGATATTACGGTCGGTAAGCAAGGAGTTGGTTGTCGAGGTGCAGGTGACTTTTTTGTCCATAAACTAATCGGGGACCTCTCTGAGACTGGAAAGAAAGCATTATTATCCCCTAAATCTCTTGATGATGCTGGTGCGGTAAAACTGAATGATTTTAAGAAGATAAACGATGAAATTACTTCTGAAGAAGTAATAATTGTATCGAAAATGGAGGGAATACATTCGAGATTAAGCGATTTTCCATTTATCTGTGGCTTTCATGTGACAAGAGCTGCTCTGAGAGACCTCTATGTAAAAGGGGCATTTCCCATTTCGATCCTCGTAGATGTCCATTTGGGAGATGATGCCGATGTGGGTAAGTTGTTTGATTTTATGGCAGGTATCTCTGCAGTATGCGATTTAGCAGAGGTTCCTTTAACGGGTGGTTCAACACTAAGGATTGGGGGCGATATGGTAATAGGAAATCGCTTAGTTGGGGGCATTGGAGGTGTAGGAATTGCCGGAACTAATTTATTTGCCCGAAGAAACATCCAGCCCGGAGACAAAATCTTAATGACGGAGGGTGCGGGAGGAGGAACCATTTCCACGACTGCGATTTATTCGGGAAATCATAATGTTGTTAAAGAAACGATGAATATTAAATTTCTCGATGCTTGTGAGATTATTTTAGATTCTAATTATAAGGAGGGTATCCATGCTATGTGCGATGTAACTAACGGTGGATTGCGGGGGGATTTACACGAAATTAATTATGAGGCTGGTTGCGGAGTCACTGTATTTGAAGAAAAGATCAGACAATTAGTGAACCCTAGGGTTCTTCAAATGTTAGAGAGGGTTGGAGTAGATTACCTTGGCGTTTCTCTGGATGCATTACTGATCTACTGCACGGATGAAGCTTCAGAACAAATTATTGAGGACCTTTCTAAAAATAATATCCAATGTGCGGAAATAGGATATGCCGATGACTCTAAAAAGATTTCAATGGTTTTCCAAGATAAAAAAGTGGAAAAAGTGCTCCCCAAATTTCGAGAGTCTGCATATACTAAAGTTAAGCAAGAGATAGGCGAGGAAACCCCCGAAAATAAAGTTCTTATGGAAAAGTCTATTGAAAAAACTGCAATGGAAGCATTGGAAAAACGAAAAAGAGTTATCGAATATATCAAGAATCAACAGAACTAAAGGCCTTAATATATTGGATTAAATTTAAATTTAAAACTATAATAATATTTTGTAATTATTTCATTTCTTTTTAAAATAATCATTATTTCTAAAATTGAAAAGTAGATGAAGGGATGTCTCAAGACGAGACAATAAATCAAGAAAACGATTTATTTCTCTTCAATATGGACTCTTGTCAGATATATAATCATAAGAATATCAAAATCGGAGAAATCGAACTTTCTAAATCGCTTAAAAAACAACCTTGTAAAGTATACGGTAAAAATAATAATCTCCTTTTATCTATATCAGAATTAATCTCTTACCCAAATCAGGTCTTCAGCATAACTAATCCAAACGAAAATGAAATAATTAGAATAAAAAAGGTATTTTTTTCAAGAATATTAAAATTTTTTTACATACAATCACCTATAAATAATCAGAAATGGTTTAATATTACCAAGTCAAGAGGGTCTCTTTATAAAATTAAAAGTTTTGCAACCAATAAGAATGTGGCAGAAATAGGCAGTATAGAGAGTGATTATAGCCTATTTTCAGATTTTGGGTTTGCTGACAATAAGAAAATATATTTCCTTAAGGTTTTGGATGAAAAAATAGATAAGTTTATCTTATTAGCAAGTTTTGCGACAATATATATAAATGATGATTTTTAATTTCATTACTTTTTAAAGGGCAATTTTATTAATTAAGTGGCTAAAATAATGAATATATCTCCATTATCAGAAGATTTACGAACTAAACTCTCCGGTTTAATTACATTTCTTAACCAAAAAAGAATAATTGTAGCGTTTTCTGGAGGCATTGATTCTACCGTATTGGCGTATCTATCAAAAGATTATGCTGAGGAAAGTCTCTTATTGACTGCCACCTCAGTACTATTTTCTCAAGAGGAGCTTTCAGAATCTAAAAAGTTCAGTAAACGGTTTAATATTGAACATCTAATAATAGATCTCCAAATCTTAGATAATGAAGAATTCGTTAAAAATCAGCCAAATCGCTGCTACGTATGTAAGAGGCAGTTATTTTCAGAATTCTTAAAGATTAAGGAAGATAGAGGTTATGAGATTATTATTGAGGGGAGTAATGTTTCTGAGCTTGATGAACACAGGCCTGGATTGAATGCTATAAGAGAGTTAGGTATTTCCACGCCATATCTTGAATATAATATTAATAAAAAAGAAATAAGGCAACTATGCCAATACTTTAATCTGGAATCTTGCGATAAACCTGCCAACGCTTGTTATGCTTCAAGAATCGCCTATAATTTAAAAATCGATAGGAAAACTATCAAAAGAATTAGAAAAGCAGAACAATTTTTGAAAAAAACTTTTGATTTAACTCAAGTAAGAGTGCGGCATCATCAGCAAAATCTAGCCCGAATTGAATTTTTGCCCGGTGATTTAATCAGAATTATCAACCAGAAAAATATAGAATCGATCACTAGTTATCTTAATCAATTGGGGTTTGAATATGTCACAATGGATTTGACAGGTTATATCTCAGGGTCAATGAATAGAACTATATAAAGGTTTAATTCGCTAATTCCCCCTATTTCCTTATTCTGGGGCTGCTTGATCGATATAATATTAACAGAAACGGAAATATCCATACACAGATCGCGATAAAATACATCCATTCCCAAAAAGGATCTAGTGTTAATATTCCAATAATATAGGTGATAGGGACGATAACTACCATTTCAAAACTTAATACATATATCAATATTTTGGAATTTTTTAATCCCCCTTTAATGGCTATTTTTTCAGGATAAAGAAGGAAGAGTAATGCCAAGGAAATTCCTGCGCTTATGAAGAAGATAAAAATCATTCCGGCAAAAATGTGGTGCCAGTTAAAATTAAAAATCACTGGCCCCGTAATATTTGCTACATATTCAGCTACATCCTCGGAAAACACGCCAATTCCAAATAGACCAATCAATCCAAGGATCCACGAGACCAAAAAGGCACCAGTTAAAACGTCTTTTATGTTATTTTGTTTTTTATCAGAGATTTCTTGATTATTTCTATCTGAAGTATACATATCAAATAGATAAAAACCGCTGGGGGCTAATAAGACTGAGGAGCAAATCAACCCTAAATTTAGGAACTGGGGTATAGGGGTAAAACGATAAGACCCTAAATTACTGAAATAATCTTGGATAATATTAAATCCCGCGGGGTCTGGAAGAACAAGTAGATTCAAATCAAAAGTATAACCAGGGAGGTCAAATTGGGCTATTATATATCCCGCGATTATTGTTGAGATGAAAATTGTAGTCCCTATTGTGATTGAATATTTTATAACTTGGGGATTTACCAAAAAAGCATATATCTTGGAAGGTATACCCATGTCGGATTTTCCTTGTTTTCTTTCAGACCTCCTCAAAATCCGCCTTAATAATAACAATAAGGAGGGGATAATCCAAGCAAAAATTGAGAATAGCATAAACCACTCGTGAAATGGTTCTGAAGGGGGTAACTCCAAAATAAAACTTACTCCATGAATTGGGGGCCAAATAAGCATTTCTAAGCCAATAATGATAAAAAGTCCCCAATATTTTTCAAGTTCTAATTTCTCGGCAATTGATTTTGAAAAAAATATAAAATATAATCCAATAAAAAACCCAGAAAAGATAAACCCAGTAAAAACAACAATAGAGAAAAAGTAATGAAAGTTTTTAAATACGGTATCTTCGAACGGATTAATACCATAATAATCGCAAATATGGGCACTTAAATCCTCTGAGAAGAACCCGATACCCGCAAACCCTATTAAAGCAATAAACATTGAAACTAATGCAAAGTTGCTTAAGAAAAGTTTTGGAATTTTCTTAAAAAGAGATTCTTCTTTGACCTTTTGATAGGTGCAGAGTGTTTTTTTAAAATAGAGAACAACCGGAATTAGGAGAATCGATGTGATTATCGCAGCAAAGTCGAGGAAATGCGGGATTGCGGTATATTTAAAGGAACCTAAATCGCTAATATAATTTCGAATAATATCATAACCATCATATGCGGGGTCCAATATATTAGCGACTACTACTCCGGTTAATAATGAAGTAAGAAAAAGCACCAATCCACATATCAAGCAAAATTTCACTAAATTTCGACTTGTGAGAGTCGCTTGAACTCGGTTTTTTAACTCCTTTAAACTTTGAATAGTTGACATTAATTTATTACTTTCCTAAATTTTAAAGAATCCTTATTTATTTATAATTTAAATCTAAAATGAATTTAAAAGTTTTCTTATTTCTAATTAAAGCAATGTTCGCATAATTACTATTTTATATAAAATTACGAGAATTTTTGGTATGAAAATAGATTTTGGTTAAAAAATAACACGGCGAAGCATCATTTCAATACCTATATTACTTCGTTTTGTGCCTACGACGACTTTTTTGGGTTTACCCTTTTGAGCAGGGTATTTTACATAAATATCAATTGGGAATTTATGGTATTCAGCCTTCTCAGTTGTATTATCTATGGGGACGGAACTTCTTTCCATCAATTTGATATAGTAGGCAACTGCACTACTATTACATTTTGGACAACCTGGAATAAAATTTGAACTGATGTATACAACTGGATCATCGA
>CAZDJH010000096.1:9564-10790 GCA_964505645.1 uncultured archaeon
AGCTCAGATTTAAGGTATTCTCTTAATTCTCCCATTGCTATTATTTCCATATTATAATTAAAAGTAATGGGTTATAAAAGCTCTTTTCTTAATTTTTAAAGATGTACGATTTTTCAATCCTCTATATCGAGGATGCTTTTTACCAACTTTTTCTTTTCTCCGAAATTTGCTTGGCGAGAAATCATTATTCTTTGGGCTTGAGGAGAACCCGCACCATGCATGGATTCCGTCCGATAACTTACGGATGCGACGCCCATGGTTAGGTTTTCTATAAACCGTAGAAGTTTGAATCTATTTCTAACGGATAAATCTTGGGAAGTGGAGAGATATTTCCTAAGTAATGTTCCGATCTCTTCAGAGGTCAAGTCCTCTTCGCTTGGCATCGTAGCAATTAACCCGCCAGCGATATCCTCTGCTAATCGAGCGATCTCGTATGGATATCGTGTTACGTTTAATTTACATACATTTGCTAATAGCATATCCATTTCATAATTTCCTGCGGGCCGTTGATGTCCTAAAGCACTACAAGCAATACCACTACTAAAAAGAGTCTCATTTAAATGTGTCATTTCAACCAGTTTGTCTCGTATGTGTGAAGATTGTTCCACTCCATTGTATTCAGCGATTAGTGCTGTTCCCCCAATTAAGGCGTCTCCTATACCAACTTTACAACCGCCGTAGGATTGTCGATGAAACCCCGCAAATCTCTGTACTAACTCACTCGCAAAATTTAATTCCCCTTTCATAAAGACATGTTCATTTGGAATGAAAACATTATCAAAAACCACAAAAATTTCCTGTCCGCCATATTTAAAATTCCCAACATCCAATTTCCCCTTTTCCATTTTGCGTGTATCGTTAGATTGCCTACCATAGATTAATGTAATACCTTCTGCATTTGTATCAACACCGCAACTAACTGCATATTCCTCTTCCCCTTTTTGAAATGACAGTGTAGGCATAATAATCGCCTTGTGTGAATTTAGAAAACCCGTTTGATGGATTTTTGCACCTTTTATTATAATTCCTTCATCATTCTCCTCTACAACATGTAAGAATGCATCTGAATCATCTTGATCTTTTGCTCTTCTGCCCCTATCTCCCTTTGGATCCGTCATAGCTCCCCCCACCATTAAATCTTGGTTTTGCACTTCGATCCAATATTTCTTGAAGCGTTCATGATAGGTTGTACCGAATTCCTCATCCATCTCATAGGTAACGCTATA
>CAZDJH010000097.1:0-10782 GCA_964505645.1 uncultured archaeon
TCATGGGAAAAACCTAATTTCGGAGATTAATATGATTGTAATGGATTCTACTGCGTGTATAGATTATCTTGATGGAAATGAAGATCTGAAGACCCTTTTGGACGAACAGATTGATATATTATATATTACCACCATCAGTATATACGAAATAACTATTGGATTAGAGATTACTAAAAGAAAAAAATCAAAAGCGAGATATGAGATGCTTATGAAGAATTGGAATAAATTAATGAGCAATGTACAAATCTTATCCTTGGGAGGCAAGGAGGCAGAACAAGCTTCAAGAATTTATGATGACCTAGTCTCAAAAGGTCAATTAATAGACGATAATGATATTCTTATAGCGGGGATAATGCTATCTAATGGGATTAGAAGAATTATCACCAGAAACTCCCGTCATTTTGTAAAAATTAAGTCTTTAGAGGTTATAATGTATTGAAGCCTCCCAGCCCTAAATAAATAAATGTAGGGGACTTCTTTCGCAGTCAGTTAAAATTATATAACTATAACACTATAGATTATATATGAATACTTCAATACAAATAACAAAAAAAACTTTGAGAAAGTTAAAACAATTAAAAGAAGTATATAATGCTCCCACATACGACGATTTAATCGAAGAGCTAATTAAAAAAGCAGAAAATTTACCAGAAAGTATGTTTGGAATCGATAAAGGGAAACTTTCGAGACATTCAAAGGAGGATCGAATTGATTTCAGAGAATATTGAGTATTTATTAGATACATATGCATGGATTGAATATTTCATTGGTAGTGAAAAGGGAAGCGTAGTGAAGCATTTAATTCAATCAGAAAAGATACATACATCAATTATTTCTATTGCTGAGTTATCTGATAAGTATTACCGCGATAATTTAATGCATGAATGGAAGGATCGATATAAGTTTATTATAAATAATTCCAATATAACTAGATTAACAATGCAGATTGCTAAAGAAGCGGGTCCAAGAAAGTGGAAATTACGCGACGACCAAGAAGAAATCGGACTTGCGGATGCAATAATAATTGAAACAGCCCATCAGAATGGGTTAAAAGTTGTTTCTGGGGATCCACATTTCGAAGAATTAGATAATGTTTTATTTTTAGATTGAAGCCTACCCGCCCTAATTCATCCTCTATATAAATGTAGGGGACTACTTCCGCAGTCAGTTAAATCATTAGTATAGATTTTTATGAATTGATTAAGAGATAATCGGTTATTTTTGCCATTATCCCTTAAAATTAACTTTTATTCATCATTTGGGGTATATAAATCTCATGACCTTTCGGGCAAATACCATAGGCAGAATCGTACCAACCCCCCTCTTTAAACCTAATCCCGCTTACCCAGCACTCGGAACAATAGACATCGGCCCAACCATCAAGCATCATATGCCGCATGTAGTAATAGTCAACCCTCCGATACAGACTCTTTAAGAATAACCAAAACCTTAATATGATTACTATAATCTATGGTAATCCCCAATTTGAGATGTGTTAAATTCTCTGACACCTATTTTCTGAAATAAAATTTAATGTCTTTTAACTAGCTAATAGAAGGGTCATATTTTACTTGTTTATTAGAAAGAATAACTTTAGTTCCCTTAGAAAGGTTTTCTATTGTTTTATTTAAATGTTTTTGGACAATTTCAGCTATAACTTCTGGATCTCTTGGATGGATTTTAATATAAATAATTTTGCACTGCTGTTGAAGTTTCTTTTTTAGAGATAAAAAATCAGAGTCTAGAGTTATTATAGAATAATTCTTTTCTATTGAAAATTTTGCTACTTCTCCATTTTCTATCCCTAGATGATTTTCATCCCTTAATGTTGTGGCTTTATGACCCAGTGTATTAATGATTTTTTTAAGGGAGACGGGTACATTTTCATCCAATAAAAATTTCAAATTCTAATGTACCTCTTTTTCTAAAATCTTTTTTACATTTCGCTGAGACAAATTATTTAATGCATCCCGGCCTAACTCAATAATTTTAATAACTTTTTGACGATCGAGATGGGGATATTCCTCCAATATCTCGTCTATAGAATAATTTAATCCAACTAATTCAAATATAAGGGAAACTGGAACTCTGGTTCCCTTTATTATCGGTTTTCCTCCAAGAATTTCGGGATTGGTTTCAATTAAATCTGACATTTTCCATTTATACTTAATATAATAAAATCAATAATTAATATTTATGATTAATATAATTTACAATGCAAATAAATTTAAATAAGCTAATTATTTGACGTGTTATATTTTTAATATCCACAATAGTTTAATTGAAACATTCTTATTCAATTCCAAATTCCATTTAAATGTATTTTTCATATCCCTAAAATTTAATCTCTCCATATCCGTAGATCGAATTTTCCTCAATGTGATTAATTTACTAACCACTTACTAAATACTAAAAACGCCGTAAACCCCACTTCCTCCGGAAATAGAAATTCATCAATGAAAGGCGTTCTATTATTCTTATGTTAGTTTATTGGCCGAACAAGTGTTGGATACGAATATATGGAATAATTTAGTCGTGCTCTGAAATTTAGTGCCCATTTTAGGATCTCGGAGAATCATATTGCAATACAAATTCCCGATACTGCAATAATTATGGGCGATATTGCAATGGTTTTGGTTCATATTGCAATCGTTTTGAGTTATATTGCAATGGAAAACAATTTTGCTTCAGAGGTCTTTTCAGTTGATGATTATTATTCTATGCCTACATCAAATGTCTCATAAGTTCTAGTGCGCTATACCATCCGATTGGTGGTTTCTTTTATCTCAGACGCCAATTGGGCCCGTAATTCCCTAACAGTCTACATCCCCCCGTAGGGTGTGGATTAACTTTCCGTTGTCAGGATACATATGCTTCACCTTACTCTCGCACACTGGACATTTTAAATCTAATTCGGGCGGGAAACTAATTCGAACCGTTCTATATTTTTCTGAATTGGTTGGTCTTTTCATTATAATATAATAGATCAAAAGTCTTTTCCACCTTTTCGGTGTTTTTATCGCCCGTTACACGCCCAATAAACACTAAGACTAATTTGCTAATTCATATTTTTTTTCTTAATTCACAGTGATTCAACCAATTAGAATCGTTAATGATATTCGGAAATTTTTTTTTGCTTAAAGCAATATTCTAAATATCTTTTAGTTTTTAGTTTTTAGATTTTAGATTTTAGATTTTAGATTTTAGATTTTAGATTTTAGATTTTAGATTTAATACACAACAATTAAACCGAATAGAATTGATGAAATAATGAAATATTTCTTAGATAGTGCCAAGATTGAAGAAATTAAATATGCGAAAGAAAATTGGGGCATCGATGGAGTCACCTCGAACCCAAAGCACGTAAAACGGTCCGGAAAGGAGTTCTTTACGGTCGTAAAAGAATTTGCGGAGACTTTTAAGAAGGATGATTTTCCAATTTCCGTGGAAATCAATCCCCACATAAAAAAAGCAGAGAAAATGATTGCGGAAGCCGATAAAATAGCAGATTTATCGGATAATTTCGCGATCAAAATACCGTGCAATGAACAGGGTTTGATCGCCACAAAAAAGCTGGTTGAAGATGATATTAAGGTAAACGTCACATTGGTCTTTTCTACATCTCAAGCGCTCCAAGTGGGGCGCCTCGGGGCGGCCTATTGTTCACCGTTTATCGGATGGCAGGAAGCTTCAGGTGTGGACTGTTCCCGGCTCCTATCTGACATCATAAAAATCTACGGCAATTACAACTTCGAGACCGAAATCATCGTTGCGGCGCTCCGAAACGGGAATCAGATCGCAAATGCCGCCGCCTTAGGCGCAGATATTACAACTGCGGGATTTGACGTGTATAAAGAGAGTTTCGAACACCCATTCACCGATAAAGGCTTAAAAATATTCCAAGATGCTTGGGATGAGACAGATATCGGGGAACTTTAATTTTTAACTACATCTTATTTCCTTTTAAATTTCCGAAATAAGATTGATTTTCAGATCCTAATAAAATTTTATGAAAAAATATATATATTCAGATTCATATCTATAAATTATGATTGCTGAAGATGATACAAAAGTAGGAAAAAAAGGAGAAATCCTCCCAAAAAAACCTCTAAGGGATGTTTCGGGGATTAAACCGGGAGATAGAGTACTGATAGAGGCCGAGCCTGGAAGATTAGTAGTAAAGAAGGTCTATTCTGTAGAAGAAGCATTAAAAATGCCCGTCATAGCTGAAGGAACTGCTGAGAGCGTTGAAAAAGACATAAAAGAAGTAGAAAAAATTCAAGAGAATTTAACCAATGAAGAAAATTAATAAAATTGTTCTTGATACCACTTATGTCTTGCCTCTTTTCGGAATTGAGATTAAAATTGATCTTGACTCTAACGAAAAATTAAAAATGATATGGGCAAGAAATTTAAAAGACCTAGAATTGTACCTTTCTTCAGTTTCTTTAATAGAAACGATGTATAAATTGTTAGGGGTATATCGGAAAAAGGAGAATTTCGAAATTTTAAATAGGTATCAAATGATTCTTCCGACGGTTCTAAATTCTCCCGTTCGAATATATAATCCAGCATTAAATGCAAAAGCGAGTTTGACCGCGACAAAGATTAGGCATTTCGGTCATCCCGATATTATGGATTGTTGGATTGCCGCAACTGCCGCAATTTTAAAAAGTTCTTTACTGACTGAAGATAGTGAATTGAAGGAAATATTAACATTAATCCCAGAAACAAAAGAAATTGAGGTTTGGTCCTGGAGTGAATTTAAACAGAAATTTTTGTAAAGAAGTCAATTAAATGTCGCAATTAAATATCCTGCTTTTTATTATTTTTTAAATAACTTGAGAAGAGTAATTAAAGAAGAAGAGTAATTAAAGAAGAAGAATTATTAACCTTAAGAAATGAAGGAATTTTACTTGCTCCTTTTAAGAACTTCTCTTAACGAATTCAAAATGAGGAGGTATGTCTAATTTTTGTCCGATGTCAATTATAATTTTCTCTTAGCTCTCATTGTAATTTCAATCGGTTATATCTTAAAATCGTTCAAAGTTATTTCCGAAAAAAATGGTAAGGTAATTGCGAAGCTGGTTTTCAATATCACGCTCCCCTGTGTGATTTTCAGGACCATCGTGTCGATCACAATCACCCCCCAATTATTTTTTCTATCGGTTGTTCCCTTGATGTATGCCGCGGCAATCTTGTCGTTCGGATATATTCTTTTACGAAAAAAGGAAATAGGCGTGAAGGGGTTATCACTTATGTGTCTTTTGGGGTTTAACGTGGTCCACCTTGCGTTTCCCTTGATAGAGGGGATTTGGGGACAAGAGGGGCTAAAATATATCGCGATGTACGATATCGGTAATGGCTTCGTGATATTCTTGCTGAGCTACTTGGTAGGGTCGATCTATTCACCCAAGAACGACCATTTAGAGAAAAAAAAGTTAATGAAGGGGGGTTTTAAAAAGGTATTAACCTCGGGGCCGCTTATCGGCTATTTAATCGCAGTCCCCCTTAACTTACTGGGCATAATCATCCCCCAATTCTTCTCCGATATTATTGACAGGTTTGCGGACGCCAATTCGGCGCTCACCTTGTTATTAGTGGGGATTTTTTTGAACTTTAAGTTCGAAAGCCATCAATGGAAGCAAATAATTAGGGTATTGGTAATTAGGTACGTGTTTGGCTTAATTGTGAGCTTATCGCTATTTTTTCTGCTCCCCTTCTCTATATTATACCGAGGAATATTAGTTATTGCCCTTATTTTGCCTATCGGACTCGCCGTACTCCCATTTTCCGTTGAGTTTCAATATAACGAGAAGATTGCGGGAACAATGGTGAATATATCAATAGTTATTTCCTTTATCCTTATGTGGATTTTGATTTTGGTGCTAGGATTTGGGTAACATACAAATATATCTTCTCATTTCTCATTTAGATCTTGCCTAATTTTAGCAGTTAATGTTTTTTTAAATATTTTTATTCGACTTTTTGAATTTGTGAAGAGAATCCACTTTTTTAACAAATTCAAACAATTTTGTGCTCGTAACTTTTTGTTTAATTTGTTTCCCCTCATAATGGTGATCATCAACCCAAAGAACGCCACTATTTTTTAATACTCTATGAAACTCTTCCAAGTTTTCCTCGTAATTAGTTAATCCATGTAAAACGTCAATTAAGAGGATAATATCTATGCTTTTATCATTTAATTCTGTTTTACAATCAGTTTTAATTGTTTTAAGATTTCCCAAATCGTGTTTTTCTGCCCTTTCATTCACTTTTACAGAACTTAGTGGATGCATGTCTGCGGCATAGACTTTACCTGAAGGTCTCACTAATTTAGCTATTGGAACACTATAACTTCCAGAGCCACACCCATAATCCAGTACATGATCTCCCCGCTTCACGTCCGTTTTATCTATTTTTTCCATCGGATCTTTGAAAAAGTCTCTAATTTTGAAAAAAAATACCATCATTTTGAAATCCAAATTACTCAGAAATTTACCCATATATTAATCAATTCCATTTTTTGGTTGAAAAGATTTAAAAAACCTACGTGCAAATCTATTTAATTCCGAGGCTTTCATCAAACCGATTCCCTTTTTTGGATCTCCAAAAACCAACAGTTTATCCCCTGGCGATATCTTAAATTTTTCACGTGCTTCTTTGGGGATGGTTATCTGTCCTCGTTCGCCTACCGTGGTACTTCCATAAAAAGAGTTATTCTCGTGTTTATGCGTCATTTTTATGTGTTTTTTATACTTCTCATATCTATCATATCTCTCATACTTGTCGTACTTTTCATAATTATCACATCTATTTAAATATATTTATATAAAAATCATGGTAAATCTATCAATAGTTATTTTGTTTGTATTGATGTGGATTTCCAAATCATAAAATCCTAAAAGACCGCAATAGCGGAAAGCCTATAAATAAAAAGAAAATAGTAATAATCGAATTTAAGGATAATGGGATAGGAATATCCAATGAAAAAAAAACCATTTATTCGATAAAACGTATGAAAGAACATCTGGCAAGCACAGAATGGGTATTGGACTTTCCCTCGTAAACACTATCATTGATAACTATGAAGGTGAAATAAAGGTTGGAAATCGCGTTAAAGGCGATTATACACAAGGCAGCAATTTTATTTTTTTCCTTCAAAAAATCTGACTATTATATTTCGATTTTACTAGTTCATAAAGACCTGAAAATAATCTGAATTGTTTTATATTAGTCTTAATTTATTTCTTTTGAGATGGAACAAAACATAACCGTTTTTAAATTAGAAGGCACGTCTGATTATGAAATGGGATACAAGCAAGGGAATACATTTAAGGGGGAAATTCACCAAATGTATAAAGACCTAACCAATTCTGAAGAATACTTGGCATCTAAACCTCGCTTCATTCCAAAGTTTTTATTTATTCGGATAGTTAACTCTATGTCGAGTAAAAAGATTAAGGAAGCAATTAATAGTTATTGTCCACTTCAATGGAAGTTTCTTGAAGGGTTAAGAGATGGTGCTGATATGAAAATAAAAAAGTTGCTTTTTCTACAAGCTTTAGATGCTTTGGGAACTCAAATCCAAGATTATAAAAGAACAAATGAGAATCTGACAGTTAACGGGTGTAGCGCAGCAGGAGTCACCGGAAATCGTTCAGAAACGAGAAAGCCATTAATTATTAAAAATTGGGATGGACCCGAAACATTGGCAAAATATATTTTTTTTCGTCAGATAACACACTCTGAAAAAAACCGTTATTCTACACTTAGTTCTGGTGTGGTTGGATTAGCTGGAATTAATAACGGAATCAACGAAGAGGGACTTTCTATTGTATATAACTATGCCTATCCCAAAAATATTGGAAATGAAGGACTCCCACCAATGTTTTTAATCCGAAAAGCCCTTGAACGCTGTAGATCATTGTCTGAAACACTCGAGCTTTTTAAAGAATCTCCAAGATTAGGTGGGGCCAATATTATGATTGGAGATCAAAATGGAAATCTCGTGGTGGCGGAGATGGGGGCGTCTAAAATCTCGGTTAGAAATTTAAACAACCAAGATCATAGCTTTTTAATCTGTACAAATCATTACCTCTCCCCAGAAATGAGAGAGTTGGAGATTCCTAGATATGCCACATACGATAAAAATGCTCCTTTCGGTTTACAAGGGGAATTAATTCATAAATCATCACTCCTTCGATATAAGGATGCTTACACAATATTAGAAAATCAGACATCCGATAAGATAACTTTAGGATATTTAAACCGTAAAATACAAACACATCACGGCCCTGATAATAATCCTTCTCGATATACTTTTTGTAATCACGGAGAAAATATATCAACAGGGTTCGGTATCATGCTAGATGTTAAAAATAAAAGATTTCATGCCGTTTACGGAAAGCCTTGCCAAGGAACTATGCAATCATTCTCGTTATAAAGTAGTTGTGCCAATTCAAAAAATTTGAGATGCAACAGATAAATTTGAGAAAGTTTCTAAAAGCATTAGTAATTTTTGTAATAATTATGTTTACTCCTTTATTTAAGTTATTTGAAATTTGTCTTAAATAAAATACCGCAGATTATTCATTTAGAGAATTTATTTTAAAAGGGCAACATTCATTAAAAATGAATATTATAAAAAATTTATTCAATCAATACCAATTTTGATAAATATAGAAGTATGAAAAGTAAAGCAGAATTTTATTTTAAAAAGAATTAAATACAATCTAAATTGAGTTAAAAATGTCAAAAACAAAGATTAAAATAGGCGTTGTCTGTATTGCAAGAAAAACCTTCGATTTTGATGCAGCTTTTGAAATCTATAAGGAGATACAAGAGGATTTAAAGAATCTAGAACGAATAGACTGGGAATTCATAGAAGATTTAGTTATTGAAGTAGAAGACGCGAAAATAGCAGGCCACTATTTGGCATCTCACGAAGTTGATGGATTAATCATTATTAGTGGGACGTTTGCTTTAGGGCATTTAGTTTTGGAGTTAAATAAATTAGTTAAAAAGGCTATTCTGCTCTGGGGTCTGGATGAGTTACCCTATGACGGGGGGAGAATTCGATTGAACTCAGTATGCGGAATTAACTTGAATGCGTCGAACCTCTATAAGGCGGGAATAAATAACTATCATGTTGTAATTGGAAAAAACGTGAATGAAGATTGGCTCGATGCAATTCGGATCATGAAAGCGTTTTCTCAAGCTCATATAGGCATAATTGGTTCCAGAGCGCACGGGTTCTTCAACTTAGACGTTGATGAGTTGGATTTATACAGAGAAATTGGTGTTTTAGTTGATTATTACCAATTAAGCGATGTTTTTAATCAAGAAATCGATTATCATGAATTGAACGAGAGAAAAGAACAAGTTAAATCGCTTTTTGACGTGTCGGATTTAAATCCAACCCAGATTGAAAAGGTGGCGGAGTTGATTGTAAAATTTGAAGATTTTATGAAAGAAAATGGTTTAACCTCAATCGCGATTAGGTGTTGGCCAGAATTTGCTGCTAAATTTGGTATTTCCCCTTGTGCAGCTATGTCTATTTTACAATCTGAAGGCAAAATCCTCACATGTGAGGGTGATATCTTAGGAAGCATTTCTATGGTGGCCCATGAAGCAATTGGCGCCGAAACGCCTTATCTTGCTGACTTCTCTCAAGTTGATTTCGAAGATGATTTTGCTCTTTTGTGGCATTGTGGAGTTGCACCATGTAATTTATGGGATGGAAAGTGTGTTCGGGCCTTGGATTCGGCATTCGCCGGCGGAAAAGGAGTCACGGCGGACTTCGTCATGAAATCGGGAGATTTGTCGATCCTTAGGATTGACTACGCCCCAGGAGAATATCGTATATTTTTACAAAAGGGAAAAGCAATTCCAATGGAAAAAAAATTAAAGGGAACATATGCCAAAGTCAAGTTTCCCCAACATGTTCGCACAGTACTCGATAAAATAATCGATAACGGTATTGCTCACCATACTTCGGTAGTGTACGGAGATTATATCCGCCCCTTAGAAGTATATGCCAAAATTATGAATTGGAAAGTAATCGATTAACCAAATTTATTGCAATTTTTTACAAAAATTATTTTTCAATTGCTTTTCTATGATCAATTAAAATGTGGTGAATAAAGAAATATGCCCATAATTGACGCTCATGCTCACTACTACGATGAACCCGATTACCTTAGACATCTTCTATCTGAAATGGATAAAATTGGAATTGAAAAGGTTTGTTTAAGCGGCATCGGGGGCTTATTTCTTTGTAAAAATAATGAAGATGTAAGAAAGGCTTTCGAAAATCATCCTACTAAAATAATTGGTACCTACTTTATTCGTCCCGGTAAATCTAAAACCTCAGAAATAGAGGATGCTTATGAAAATGGTTTTAAAATGATTAAAGTTACGATCCCCACGAAACCGTATAATGACAAAGCATTCTTTCCACTATGGAAAAAGTCGGAGGAATTACAATTGCCTGTGCTCTTTCATACTGGACTGGTTACCTATTTTACTAACAGCACTAAAGAGGCGATTTCTTCTTGGGATATGCATCCAATGCGATTAGAACCCATCGCTAATAGATTTCCCGATTTAAATCTTATTATTGGCCACTTAGGAATTCATTGGAATGATGATGCTGCCGAGTTAATTAGAATGCGAGATAACGTATTCTCTGATATTACAGGAGAACCTGATGGCTGGCGTGTTCGGGCAGATAACATTGGGTTGAATAAATGGTTATGGTGGGAAGGAGCATTTAAAAAG
>CAZDJH010000098.1:0-10742 GCA_964505645.1 uncultured archaeon
CTCCCTCCCCGCCGAGGTTTCCAATAGTGGACCCCACAATATCCGTGGCGAGGTTTTGGGGCAATCTAAATTGAGAGATATACAGAGAAGATGGGATATAAACAAGAAATTTACTTAAATTGATGTTAATTTTGTAATTAATTACTTATAAAATAATTTTTTAATTAATAAATAAGAATAATTCTCTTTTAATTTTTCCACTTTTCCATTTTCTTTTCAGTTTTTAGGACTAAAGAAGGGTTTAAAGCTCTTTAATCGCATTTTCTATCTCTTGAAGTAATTCTCGGGCTTTATTGATATCATCTGATTCGGCAGAAAGTAAAATTGCTTCTCGCTTCAAACTGGCTTTTATAGTACACCAAACATCATCCTTAATAACCTTTAATTCATTGATAATATCGGAATACTGATGGGTCTTAAATTTTTCCCTTAACCTATTATGGAGCTCGTTAATTAATTTCGTGGAAATTGGAATTGTCTTGTTAATTTTACTTCCCTTGGGAAAACCTCGAATTAAGGAGGAAAGTAAATCGTTCTTTTCCGTCATGATTTTAAGCAGTTTTAATAAAATAAAGTTTCCATCCGAGAAGGGTGCAAATTCTGGGAAATAAAACTTAAGTGTATCAGATGCTCCAAAACAGGCTCTATGTTCGTTAATTTGCCTTGAAATGTTTCCTGGATCATTTTTGACTTCTATTATTGGAAAGCCCCTTTCTTCAATAAATCCTTTTACCACAGAAGAGAGTGCGGGAGTAATTAAGATGGGATTTCCTTGAGAATTCTTGATAATATCATCATAAGCCACAAAAAGCATTAATAGGTCTTCAAAGCTTACCTCAACCCCATTCTCATCAATGAACGTTAATCTGGATCCATCTACATCAAAGCATACACCCAAATGACTATTCGAGGCAGTTACAATATCAGCGGTATTTCTAATTGTCTTAACATTTGGTACGGGAGCATCTCTCTGACGATAATGTGTATTTAAGGCAACAGTTTCAACCCCAATCTCATTAAGGAGTAATGGTGTGATTTTACCTGAAGGTCCGTAAGAACAATCGACTACAATCTTAAGAGCTTGGTTCTTTATCTTTTTCTTCTTCACAAACTGCTGAAGGGATTGGAGATAAATATCCTCTGTTTGAGGTATTGCTGTAAGCTTCCCAATCGAGCCGGGGTCTATTCGACGTATATTTTTTGGGTAATTATTATATAACTGAATAAACTTTTGGACCTTTGATTGGGCGATTTCTATCCCTTGTTCATCTAAGAGCCGAATCCCGACGTCTTCACTGTAAAGGTGTCCTCCAGAAAAGTATATCCCCCCTGCTGCCCCGAAGCGCCTTATTGTAAATTGAAGCAGAGGGAACGGACAGTCAGAAAGATTCAAGAGGTTCGTCCCCGTGGACATGAACCCTGAAGAATAGCCCCGTTTCAACATGCGACTATCGCTGTGAAAATCGCGCCCAAACACAATAGATTCATTCACGTTGAACATAGAGCCATGTACCACTCCAATTTCAGCTGCTAATTCGGGTGTAAAGATAAAGTTCGCACGCCCGACAATGCGACCGTTTCTTAGAAGGTTTGAGAGATCATTTATATCTCTCTTATCTTGTAGGTTACGTCTGTTTGTTTTTTTTTCATTCATTTCTACCATCTACTAGTTTATAAATTAATTGAAAATTAAAAAATATATTTATATTAAATTAATCATAATCACAACTCGAAAATTAAAAGAAAACCCATTCCATAAGGATTCAATGCTGATGATATACAGGATCGCAACTTCACTTCATGAACACGGTTTAATTGATGATAATAGTATGCTTAAATTAAGGTCTTTTCTTGATTATCGTGTGGATATTTACTATTCTTTAAACTCTAATAAACCCTTACAGCCTTGGGTGCCCGAAGATCATCCGAATTTACTTTCCAAACATGATTATGTCCTCAATACTCTAAGACAAAAGTTAAAGGATGCTATTTCTGCAGTGGTTTCTGGGAGTGAAAAGACGGCAATTTTAGAGAAAAACAATCGATATATAGACGCCCTTGACAAGAAGGTGCAAGGCTATTGGACGTGGAGGGCTCTGCTCACGGCTCCCTTGGACGATGAAAATGTAATAACCGACAGGGAATGGGATAGATACGGGGATTTAACTCAAGATCAAAAAGATAAATTGGAATCTTTATATGGTAAATATTATAATTTTATGGCATCGACTTCTTTAGATCGTAGGATGTTAATTAGGTATCGAAAATTATCTCGTGAGGATTATGTTGAAATCGCTCATATAAATTAAGATCTTAAAGATACCGATTTTGGAGGATATGTAAGGCATTTCGATATTATTGAATTCAAGTATTTTTATGAATATCGGCATTTCTTGGTCAAGAAATACGGTCTGACCGAGGATGAGGCGGGACGAAGTGGAAAAAATAGGAGAAGGAAATTACCCCTTACCGATTTTTACATGGACCTCATCTTTTCCAATGACATTCTCCCGCAAATATCCCATAGGGGCTCGATGGCTAATCTATTCCACGGTAAAAGGGTACCAACTATAGATCCTTCAGAGATTTTAAGTTTGGCTTCGCTCCTCAGGATGAAGTTTATGACGTCCAAGTGGACCGTCGCCGATTTTGAACGGTTATCTCAGCGGAAAAATTATAAAATTGATGTGGAATTAGATGCCTTCAAGTTGGGGCTCACCCAACGGATTGTCGAGAAAAAGCTCATTGAATTCATCATGAAGGGCGATAGATACGTGGCGCGGGGGTTCGAAAAGCGCAATAAGAGGGTTTCGAGAGAAGAGATTTTAACCTTGCCGGCAGTATAAGATCCGTCAAGCGGTATTTTGGGATAGCAACAGCAACACCTTTGGAAAATATTTTATATTCTAAATTAATCCATTTCAAATACTCTAAGGTGAGAGAGAATAATGAAATTATCTTAATGGTTTCTCTCTAATTCCTTTTATTAGCCCTTCTAAACTTACTCCATTGACATTGAATTGCTTGTAAATCTTAACAGAAAAACCAATATAAAATATAAAAATTAACAGAAACCAATATAAATAAATTTTCTAATATTCTTTTTAATACAGAAAAACATTATAGATAAATTGAAATGTAATTATTTTTTAAGGACATAAAAATATGAAAGTGTCGCGAAAAGCTAGAAGTAAGTATGAGCTCGATGATTTCAAATCTTCAACTAAGGGAGATATAGTCTTCAACGGTAATTTATATAATGTCCGTATATTTGTCCAAAAGTTAAATCAGAGAAAGGACCTTATTAATTATCCAGAAAAATCTATAAAAATCGGGGACTTCAATGGAATGGCACTTATTTTCGAAGTCTACGATTATTTACTTGACCTATTTATTGAGCAAAATAAAGAATTGTCATTAGATCAAAAATTATATGAGTATTTAGAAAAGAAGGTGGGGGAAAAAAAATTAGATGAGACTATTAAGGATATGGTAAAAGAATTTCCCCCAGAACCAATATACAAAGAGAAAATTAAAGTTGATGATTATTTAGAGAAAAAAACGAATAATATCAAGAATAAAGTAAAACTTACCGAAGAATTCATTAAATTATGGTTGGGGAACACAAATCCCTCATTTTCACCATATTTAGAATTGTTTGATGATGATTTACTCGAAAAAAAACCAGTATATAATGAAATAATCGATACTCTCCAGGAGTTTTTCGCAGAAATCGCGCCAGATTTTGAAAAAACCAATCGACCACTGATTAAAACATTAATAAAACCCTCCAAGGAATATCCCCAATCAATTAAAAAACAATTAATCTATATCCATGAACATTGGGGTGATTTTTTGGGAAAATATTCCATAATTATTTTAACGGCTCTTGACCTCATCAAGGAAGAGGAGATGATGAGAGGTTTAGGGCCTGGAGAGGCTCAAGTCTTAGAGTATGGAGAATTAGAGTACGAAAACTTCACTCCAGATAAGGATTGGATGCCAAAAGTAGTTATGATCGCGAAACACACATATGTTTGGCTTGAACAACTCTCGAAAAGGTATCAGAGGTCAATTAAAAGATTAAATGAAATTCCAAATGAAGAGCTTGATAAATTAAGGGACTGGGGTTTTAACGCCTTGTGGTTAATTGGCTTATGGGAACGTTCTCAAGCATCAAAAACGATAAAGCGTTGGTGCGGAAATCCCGAGGCGGAAGCAAGTGCCTATTCCATTCACGATTATCAAATAGCATATGATCTGGGGGGATATGATGCCTACAAGGATTTAGAGAGCCGGGCAAAAGGGCGAGGGATACGATTAGCAAGCGATATGGTCCCGAATCATACCGGAATAGTTTCTAAATGGACAATCGAGCACCCCGACTGGTATATACAATTGGATCACAAACCTTTTCCGTCTTATAGCTATTCTGGCGAAAGTTTATCTGGAGATGATAATATCGGAATTTTCCTCGAAGATAAATATTTTTCCCGAAGTGATGCGGCAGTCACATTTAAACGAGTTGATTACAGATATAACGACACAAGATATATTTATCACGGAAATGACGGGACGAGTTTCCCTTGGAATGATACTGCACAATTGAATTACTTAAATCCCGAAGTAAGGGAAGCCGTTATTCAAAAGATTTTAGATGTTTCGAAAAACTTCCCAATTATACGTTTTGATGCCGCTATGACACTAACCAGAAAGCATTTTCAACGTCTCTGGTTCCCTGAACCTGGCACAGGGGGCGCCATCCCCTCTCGAGCAGGATATGGTATGTCAAGAGAAGAATTTCGAAAAAAAATGCCGAAAGAATTTTGGCGAGAAGTCGTAGACAGAATCAACGAAGAGAACCCAGATACATTATTAATAGCGGAGGCATTTTGGTTGCTCGAGGGGTTTTTCGTGCGAACCTTAGGAATGCATCGAGTATATAATTCGGCCTTTATGAATATGTTAAGCAACGAGGACAATTCTAAATATCGCGCAGTGATAAAGAATACCCTTCAGTTCGATCCCAAGATTCTGAAAAGATTTGTGAATTTTATGAATAACCCCGATGAAGAAACCGCAATCAAACAATTTGGCGACGGAGACAAATATTTTGGAGTATCTGCTATGTTAATTACTATGCCGGGATTGCCGATGTTTGGACATGGTCAAATACAAGGGTTTCATGAAAAATACGGGATGGAATATAGAAAATCATACTGGGATGAGGAGATTAATTGGGATTTGGTTCGTCATCATGAAAGAACCATTTTTCCTATAATGAAAAAACGATATTTATTTGCCGATGTGAAAAACTTTCTTCTCTATGATTTTTGGACCGGTAATGTGGTAAATGAAGATGTCTATGCATACTCAAACCGCATAAATCAGGAGCGTGCCCTTGTAATATATCACAATAGATATGCGGAAACAAAGGGTTATATTAGGAATTCCGTGGGATTTGCCGTGAAAGAAGGAGAAGATAAAAAAATTGTGCAAAAAACGTTGGCTGAAGGATTGACACTACCGAGAGATGGTTATTGTATATTTAGGGATTATATGAGTGATTTGGAGTATATAAGAACAAATAAGGAAATACATGAAAAAGGACTTTATGTGGAATTAAATGCATATAAGACATTCGTCTTTATGGATTTCCGAATCGTTCAGGATAATGAATTTTTCCACTATAAACAATTATACGAATTTCTCAATGGTAAAGGGGTAAAAAATATTGATGAAACATTACAAGAAGTAATATATGAACCTTTACATACCCCTCTTGAAAATCTGGTGAATTCCAGCCGCTATGAACGTTTGATAAAGGAGCACGATGAACCCTCGGTTTTAAAGGAGATCTCCCATATCCTCAGTGATCTCCTACAAGAAGTACAAAATTACTCTTCAGGAACTAATGAAATTGAACCAATAAAAAATAAGATCCTCCAAAAACTTGAGATCGCTCTTAACCTTAAACAGAAGATTAAAGCCTTAACACTAGAGCAAAAAGTAGAGAACTTTTTATACGATATAATTCCAAAGGACCCTTCTTCTTGGGGAATCATATTTTCATGGATTTTCATTCACTTATTAGGGAACGTGGTATCCGAAGACAATTATGATATCATTAGCAGGAGCTGGATTGACGAATGGCATATTTCTAAATATATTAAATGGACATTAGAGGGTCTCCAATCAAGTAAAAAGCAAAAAATTACACCTGAAAACGCAACAAATCTCATTAAAGTGCTCACCGCCCAGCAAAACATATTAAATCGCTCTAATTTAAATGAATTGAAAGTAGGAGCCCTAATGCATCAAATCTTTAACAATTTAGAGGTACAGAATTACCTTCAAGTAAATAGGTATCAAGATATTTTATGGTTTAATGCAGAAGCGTTTGAAAATTACATGAAATATACATTATTAACTAATCTAATTACCCAACTAAGTGTTTCAAATAAAAACATTGGAAAACTGATTCAAATTATGACCAAATCTATCCAAAAACTGTTAAAGCTTGCTGAAGAATCGGGATATAGAGTAACTTCATTTATAGAATCGGCTAAAAATCAATTCGATTGAATTAGTATAGAGATTGTCCTATTTTTCCATCTTTTCTTTAAATTTCTTGTCCTAATTGTAATTTTTTATCAACGAGTTTCGTATCAGCGCCCACTTTACAGTGAGGGGCAACAATTGAATTCTTGATTTCGCAGTTTGGACCTATAGAACAATCATTGCAAATAATCGAATTCTCGATTTTACATCCCTTACCGATGCCCACATAATCCCAGAGTATACTCTTCTCAATAATCGCACCTTTCTCGATGTTTACATGACTTCCAATCGTACTGAGGGCTTTAATCTTTACATCATCATAAAGTTGGACGTATTCGCCAAAACAGGCTGGACTTTCGATTAGGACATCATTGCCCGAATTGATTACTCCCACGACAAATGTCCCATCATATTCCTTTCCCTTAGGAGTGATCGGCCAAGCATATTTTCGTAGTAAATCCCAGTTCGCCCATCTATAAGTCTGTGGCTTACCACAATCCATCCAATAATAGTTTTCTATATATCCATATAAATCCTTACCGGTTTCCAAAAGGTATGGAAAAACTTCACCACCAAAATCTACGAATTCCGTTTCGCTTAAGATATCGGCAATTTTTCTATCGAACGCGTAAATCCCAGTATTAATTATGTTTGTATGCAAAAATAAATCGGCCTTTCGGGCAATCGAGCTCACATACAACTCCATAGGGGCTGGCTTCTCTAAAAAAAGGTGGATTTTGCGTTCCTTATCTAAAAGGGCCACCCCATATTGTGATATATTACTTTCCACCGTTTTCATTGACATTGTAGCAATTCCTCCCTTCTCTGAATGAAATTCCATAAACTTCTTTATTGGGAGATTAGTCACAACATCGGACATAGAAACGATGACCTTTTCTGTTTTGATTCGATCTTTTAACATTCGATAGGCCTCCGCATTTCCCTTACTATCAACGATATGTGCCTCCAACTCCGCGCCAGCCAACTGTTCGGGCGTCCATGTCTCTTCCAAGTGTCGCTTAATTTTCTCGCCCTTATGAGCAAGAGTTATGATTATATGTTTTATTCCTGCGTAGATTAAATGAGATATTGCATAATCGATCAAGGGCATATTCGCAACTGGGACCAATGGCTTCGGGATTTCCGACGTTAACGGCATTAAACGAGATCCAGTGCCACCTGCGGGGATGATTGCGCTCCATTCTTCAGACATAATTTCACTTCCAACTCTAATTTTGAAGATCTAAGTATTAAAACACTGATTTCCTATTATTGTAGTAAATTTGTAGAACAAGATAAATTTTACCTTACTACAATAATCAATACCTCATAATTAAAGTGAATATCCAAACTTAGGATAGGTTTTATTTCGCTGATGAAAAATTTTAAAAAAAAAAGAGAGAAAAGTAGATTTCTCTAAAACCCTCTAAAAATTGAAATTTTAAAACATTTGATACAATTTATTATACTAATCTTCGAACTATCTTATAAGTTTTAAAGTCCCTTACAGGTTCTTCCTTATCTCCGTTCCGAGTATCTATAGGTACCTTTACATATTTATTTTTGTCAAAATGTTCAATTTCGGATTCATATTGCATATCTTTCATTTTTTTTGCCATTTTAAGTTCATTTATTAAAAATTTCCGAACTGCACACCTAATTAACTCGGAGCGAGAAGGATAAAGTCCACGGTCTCCAACTAGTTTTTCAATTGCATCTAAATAAGACTCAGGAACATTTACGGTGACAATCTTAACAGCAATCGCCTTTTTTGCGTTCGTTATAATTAATTAAGAACCTATAATATATAAAATTTGTCAACTTACTGGGTTAATATATCAATATATTAACCTATTTGTTAAAAGACGCATATTAACTGATTGTTAAATTTTTTAAATTCACCTTTTTTCCCTTTTTATAATAGCGTCTGGGAAGGCTTTATAATGATACTGCTCAAAGGAAACCACCTTTTCAGGGTGTTCCCTACATAGGGGGGCAAAACGTTCCCAATTGCCCATGTGAAACTTTCTCAACCTAAAATAATGGTCTAATGAGGGGAAATGTTTCTTAACCACGTAGGTCGGGTCATAAATGAAGTCCTTTCCATGGCGCTTAACGTTAAACACACGCACGCGGTCGCCCGACACATCGGTTTTGAGCCCACCAATTGCCCCACCACCGGGGCTGATAATCGAGTTTAAGTAGCAAGCCTCGAGGTACTGCGCCTTTTGGTTCATGATGCGGTATCGCTTCCTTTTTCGCATGGGCATCCCCTCCGCCCTAATTTTGGCCTTTTCATCCATGAGGCGGTGCCACTCCTCGGACACGGCGAGTTGGATCACCTTGCGGAAGTTGGTGCGTATCTTCTTAAGCCTCGGGTGGGTCAACTTAAACAAGCGGGGCCTGGGTATTTCTTTTCGCGTCATCTCTGTGGTATATATGTCAATTCGGGTATTTAAATGTATGCTTTTTTGTCTTTTCATATCAGCGGGGTACGGGGGCGGGGTTCAGCAAGTCGAAAAAGGACATAAAGCGCACATGTCCGTGTCTATCAACCGAGCAGTAGCTATATACCAGCCAATCCCACGCTTCCCTCGGAGTGAGAGGAGTGAATTGTGGGTATGCCAAGGGGGGCGCTTCCCCTACCGAACGATAGGAAAGCATTCTTCTGACCAAAGCTTTATAACGCTCATCGTAAAAACCTGGCTGCTCGAGGTGGTTTTTAAACCAATTTGCCAGATTCAAGGGATCATATTCGTCCGCTCTCTCTTTAAATTTTCCAATTCTATCATGGAAAAAATCAGATCTAATCTGTCCCAACGAGAGAACTGAAATGTTTGATAGTTAATGTCATAAATCTGACTCATGAATGTCAATGAGGGAAGAGTTATCTTCTGCATCTCAGACATTAGGTTTAGTAATTCTATTTTTGGATTCGCAATTTTTTCTGCATTTTCTGGTAATTCTATATTCTCATATGCCGTGAACAAAGCCAAGAAATTATCATCTGTTTTAAGACTATTCCGAATTGCGAAACGATGTTTATAAAAAATTCTTGTAGAACTACCCTTAAGAAGTTTAGGAATGAAATGTGTTTCGCTTCCAACGGGATTTTTTTTGTCTAAAATACCTAACAGAGCAAGACCAACATGTTTCTGAGAAATCTTTAAATCATATTTATATCTTTTATTCCTGAGCTGTTCAATGAACTCATAAGCATTTTTAAACTGAAACCCCGCTTTCATTTTGCCACTTTCCGATCCCGCCTTATGAACAGAAATAATCACATTCCTTAATATTTCATAGAACTCCTTAAAAATCATCCTATGGTCTTTATGAAGAGATTTTTTAACAAATTCTCCATACTCGGAATCAAAGCCTAAACAATCTAACTTAGTTAGAAGATCAGGTATATTGATCATTTCTCCCCCATATTCAACAAGGACTAAATCTCCACCAATTCTTCCGCCATCACGGATTACAGCACTAAGAGTTTCATAAAGTTTCCGAGGGGAAAAAGAGAAGACAAAACCTTCAATTGAGTTTTTTGAAGCTTCATCAATTTGCCTCTTTTTTTCTTCGGTATTAACAACGTCGAGCTCTGTTTCGACTGCCAAAAGTTTTGTTATCATCCCTCTTAGCCACTCAATATAGTCTGGATCGAGCTCTCCGTCTTTTTTTACATTTTTTTGATATCTTTGTTCGTAAAAGAACATTATGGTGGTCTTTTCATCAAGCCCAAAAACCGATTTATATAAATTATTATACTCTTCCTTCGTGTATTGGTCTTCCAAAAATGTTAATCGATGTTCTAATTCCATACAACGATCAAGCTCACTCGCAAACATGTCTTCCACTTCGGTTCTTGATTTCCCTTGGAATGGATTTATCTTGTTGGGCGACATACCGCCCCATGCGGTAAGGTGTTCCACGGGAAGGCCGCGTTTTGAACCCCAATGAATCAACCCCAACATCGGGTCGGAAAAACCCAAGTATCCCGGGTAAATTTCCGCGAAGAGTTGGGAGGCGAGAGGGTCGCGGTTGATGAGGGCTGTTTCGAGGGTTTGTATGTCCGAAAGGGTTCCCGCGATGCTGAACTTGCCCTCTATACCCAACAGCATCGCACTCCCGGTGTCCGCGATGAACTTGTTGACAATCCGGCTTTGGATGCCGGGGTCGGA
>CAZDJH010000099.1:0-10628 GCA_964505645.1 uncultured archaeon
TGCCCATCAGCCAACGCTTAGCGGACTCGTAGGAATCCCCGCCCTTCAGGTCGGGAAGGCTTCAATAAATGATAAATGAATACAAATGACAAGAAATATGAATCCAGGCTTAATTATAACTCACCCAGGAAACGCTCATTTTGATGACCTTTTTTCCACGAGCTTAGTTATTTATAAATGCTCCACCAACAAAGCTTTTACCGAAATCAGAGAGATTCATAGAAGAACACCGAGTCAAGAAGAAATGGAGGACCGATCCATATGGAAACTAGACATTGGGGGGAAATTTGACCCTTCAGTAAAGCAATTCGACCACCACCTTCGCCACTTGCAATCTGATACATTAACCCTGACCCAGCGCAAAATGTTGAAAAATTGTACATTTTCCTTATTATTAAAGGAATGGGGCGAGTGGGATAAAGCGGTTAAAATATTTAAATGGCTCCCTACCGCAGTAAAATGGGACGTTCATGGGCCCAAAAAGGTTGTCGAAGGGTTAAACATTTCCTTTGGGATATTAAGTAAGCTAAGGTCATTCATAGAGCAGAGCATATTAGTACTATTCCAACAGAAAAATATCATTAAATCCTCAGAACCGCTTTTTTCCTTGCTTTACTTCATCGGAAAACACTTTTATGAGCAATATTATAATTATTTTGATTTGCTCTCAATGGTTGAAGGGGATCTGGAATTCATAACCATTAAAGGTGTCCCGGCAATTAAATATCTTGAAAACGTCGAGCAGATAGAGATTGGTCTGCTTAAAAAAGTAATGAGCCATAAAAAGGAAGAAAAATGGGGTGAGGGCGGGATTGTGATATGTCCGAATAATAGACCTCCGGGGTCTATAGGCGTTATGCGATATGATGACGATGAGCGGGTTGACTTTAGACGAATTGCCGACTATGAACACGTAATCTTCTCACATTCAAACGGGTTTTTTGCTGTTTTGGAGGGGCAGATAGATGAGCACACGATAATCTCATATGTAAAGGATGCTATTCGGTAAAATTAGGGCATAAATTAGGGCATAAATAAGGCACGGACTCTAACTAAAAGAAAAATGAAATAAGTGTCCCTGCCCGTCGTTACAGAAAAGGAACTCTAACAAAGCCGAGCTACTTGGCCAATGGGAAGGAAGGGTCTTTCAATATATAGGGATTTGTATTGGCTTTTGAAAAATTGAGCTCACTATTTTAATTTTTATTTATAATGTATAATTTAGACCTGGTTTCTGCTCTCTCAATTTTGGGACGTTTCTTTGAATAAATATGCAAGTTGGGATGGAAACTTGATAATTTATAGTGATAATAAGTATGTAAGGCTTTTGAAGTATTATGCCCTCCATAAGTAGCGATGGATTTAGAATTCATTTCAAAGATAAACAATCAAACAAAAGATTTAAATATGAATCTAACTATAATATAATTACTAAAATTAAAAGAATAGTCAACAATAATACTCAAATACCGCACATTACCCTTTTAAATTCGCATTGGCCCCAATAACCTAGGAGTATCTTAGGTTAGGAGAAAAAAAACATGCGAAAAGAAAACAAACAAAAGGGTTTAAAACTGGTTGTAGGGCTTGAGGGTAGAAATCGTAGTATTATTGACAAGGTAAAGACTATTAATGGTTCCTGGGAACAATACACATATATAAATCACATCACCAAGGAAAAAGTGGTCGGGAAGCGATATGTCATCAAGGTTGATAGCATCGATGAGCTACTCCGATTAATGGAAAAGCATTCCGTCGTCATCTGTCAAGATCCGATTGATCATACAGCGCAATATTTTCTGCTGGTGGACCACCCCGCCATTAGCCTATAAATTCTAACACTCTCTTTTTTTTAATCTTGACATTTTTTTATGACTGATCACATTTATTAAATAATGATTTATGGGTTTTTTGTATAAACAATAAGATTTAAATATCTGCAGTCTCTTATGTGATATTGAGATAGGAAAAATCTTAAAAAAATGACAAAAGTTAAAAAAATTCTTGTCGCAGGGATTACGGGAGTTGGAAAAACGTCAATTGTTAACATAATTCTCAATAGGAGTTTGGACTATGCAAAAGATTTGTCTCCAACCAAAGGATTTGATAGAACTACATTTTCAGTGGGGCACACATTGTTTTCAATCTGGGACTCGGGCGGCGTTTTAAGATATCGACAATTATCTTTCCAATCTTAAATTCAAGTTAAAAACCTCTATTGAAAATATGAGTTTAAGGTATCTGAATCATTTAAATGCGATAAATTATTGTAAATATTAGCGGAAATTTACCAATTTTCCCTCTATATTTATCCAAGCATTCCTTTAGACCTTTTCTTCCCCGAAATAAATCAATGATTATAGTTGTATCGACACGAGTAATGCTAATGGTAAGTCTTAGACACTTTCACTAAATAAGTAAAAGCCTTAATTTATTCTTTCCGATTGCTTAAAGTAGATTTTATCTTCTTAGGATCAAGAGCATGGTGAAAAACACCCATTATAATAATTAAATCGTCTTCAATGATAAAATAGACAATATATGGAAACTTTCGTAATAAGTAACGATGAAAATCTTTATATTTTTTAGGATATTGAAAAGGATTTTCCAGAATTAATTCTGTACACGAATAAAAGGTTTGAAGAAAATCATTTCCAAGACCAAATTGTTTTTCTTCATACCACGTAAAGATTTTTTGAATATCTTTTTCGACATCCGGATGAAATTTCAAATGATAACGTTTATCCATCTTTTAAGCGATCCTTTAGATCTTTAAGGGATAGTAGATTATCTTTATCGAGCGAACATTGACGCTTTTCTAGTTCTTGCTTATGGCTTTCTGGTACGGGTTTCGAACTAATCTCAGATCTAATGCTATCCCATAGATTTTCAACGAGTACAATTTTTTCTTTCGTTGAGAGTTTATCTATTTCGGGAAACTTTTCAAGAGACATGTTATTTTAATAATAATTTTCCAGAAATTTATTTTTTTCCATTTTCTTTTTTAAATCCTTGGGAACTGAGAAGGTTATGTTTGCCATTTTATCCTTACATTATAGTTTACTCATAAATAATATATAAATTCAACTATTAATAATTGTTTTTATTATATTAAATCTTAGGTCTCATATCTAATTCTCTCTTCAGAGAAGCTTCGATATACAGGTTTCATTAGGGATCTCAGCTTTTTTTCCTCAATTAGTAATTAATTTATCTTTATTGCATTGTTCTCCACTTTATTGCATGTTCTATTTTTCGCCTTTCTCAAAAATACCGAGGCGTCCGTTTCATTCCATCATTCCAGTATTTTTTGTATCACTATAAACTTAGTCAGCTTAAATAGTTATTCTGAAACTAGAGAATATAGTGAAGATATATCCCGAACTGCTGCCGATAGCCCAATTCTAATCAATGGAAACGACGAGTTAGCTGATTCTTGTTCAGAAGGGAGCGGAACTGCCAATTCTCCATATATTATTGAGGATCCATATATCTCATTTAGCCTAAGGTCAAGCTTCTTTTTCGGCAATTTCGGAAAATCATTTACAAAATGTAAAAAGACTAGAAAGAGGGCACTTGCTTTTATTGTTTCAATCTTCTAATGAAGATTGAGTGTGGAATGGTCTGGACATTTGTTAGATTGTTAATTAATTGCAACATTAGCTCGCAAGCTTCAATCCTCGAGTTGAAACTATGTTCTCTGCTACGAAAGGATTCTGGAATGAGAAATTTGTGTCAGAAGAATTTCAATCTTCTAATGAAGCTAAGTTCTCATGCTACAATAAAGCAGAAGAAAACAGAATAAAGTTTTGGATTTATAGGGCTAAAATTATAACGCTAATATTCTAATCCTTTAATCAATGAATATTTAAATAGTGCTAATGATAGTAAAATAATAATAATAATAATAATAATGAAGTCTAAAAATTCCAAGGAAATAGAGCTTAGAGATATTTTTCTTTCCTTAGCTTTCGTGGCACTCTCAACGGTTTTAAACAGTTATAACACATACCCCATTTTTTTGAGGTAAAATTATGCTTTTCGAAACATGCTCCATGGAAATAAGCGCCACATTCGGGGCACTTCCAAGCTCCGATATTATATGCACCCGAGAATACATCAAAAGTATCAGATGAAATTTCGGGCATTCTTCCCATAGTTTTTACACAATATTCACAATCTGTATTAGAGGGGACTTTTGATGGGGCATTAATCGGAATCGCATCCATGGCTTCAAAATTATTTGCCCTATTTTCCCAATCCAATAAATCTAACGCCATTTCAATCCCCTTTCCTAACGGGGTACCGTCTTCTGGGGTTAGCTTATTAACTTGGTCCATAATTTGGTTCTTATCTACCGAAAGGTGTATTAATTTCTTTACGTTATTACCCCCCTTCACCCCAAATGCCACCACTCCAACGCGATCCCTGGGATCGGCCTTTTGCTTTGAAATAATAAACTTTTCTACCGCATTTTTGAGCCCGTCAATCTTCCTCTCCTCGCTTCCCTTATAATTACTGCTCATGGAACCGGAGGAATCTAAGCATAAAACCGTATCCTCTTGTCGAGTACCATATTTTTTGTTGGATAAGGTTTCTAAATGGGATAAAAATCTATTCAAGTTCTCGGGGAGTATAAATTCTCCCTTTTGCGTATTAATATAACTCCTCATGTCTTCCGGAGGCGGGAACCCTTTAGTGGAATGGGCTATTGTTTTCAATGTATCCTTTCCTTTTTGACTTTTCGATAATAACGCAATACAGTCGATTATTATATTGTTCTCTTTAGCCTCTTCTAACGGTCTCTTCCATTTACCTCTTCCTTGCCCATCGGAAATGACGATTATTCTCGGCGTGCAATAGTCTTTTAAGTTATTTCCTTTTTGGTCCATTTTACTATATTAATAAAGTGGGGATATTTAATTGTTTTCTTCCCTTAATCATTACCGCCAAAACTCAAGAAATTCAAAATACAAATATTAGAACGGTGGGAGAGGATTTCAGATTTTCGAACCTATTTATGGACAAGGTTCCAATGAAGCTAAGTTCTCATGCTACAAAATGAGACCACGACTCCCTTAATCAGACTTGAAAGTTGCAATCTTCCAATGAAGCTAAGTTCTCATGCTACTAACAACTCAATTATCCTATTCAACAAATAAAAACCTTTTTATGCTTTCTCCAAAAAAATTAAGTATTTAAAGGGGGTTTAGTTATTTTAAAATGGAAAAATGAAACGATTTAAAAGGATCAAGGAGCTTGAGTTATATTTTATTGATCCCACTATTTTACAAGAAATAGGTAATAAACTTCCTCATCTGGAGGATTTAATACTCAAAGATAAAAATCTCACATCCCTCCCGGAGTCAATAGGGAACCTCAGATCACTCAGAAAATTAGATTTAAGGGACAATTCTCTTACTGCTCTCCCGGAGTCGATAGGGAACCTTAGCTCACTCGAAGAATTAAGTTTAGACAAAAACAACCTCACATCCCTCCCGGAGTCGATTGAAAATCTCAAATCTCTTAAAACACTATGTTTATTCCATAATCATTTAGAGATTCTCCCGGAGTCTATTGGGAATCTTAGCTCACTCGAAGAATTATATTTGTTTCACAACTATCTTAAGTCCCTCCCGGAGTCGATAGGGAACCTTAGCTCACTCGAAGAATTAAATTTATTTCACAACTATCTTAAGTCCCTCCCAGAATCGATTGAAAATCTCAAATCTCTTAAAACACTAAGGTTATTCCATAATCACTTAGAGATTCTCCCGGAGTTTATTGGGAATCTTAGCTCACTCGAAGAATTATATTTATTTCACAATTATCTTAAATCCCTCCCGGAGTCAATAGGAAACCTCAAAATGCTCAAAGAATTATGGGTAGATAATAATGATCTTAAATCTCTCCCAGATTCGATAAAAGAGTTAAAATCACTCGAATATATAGTTTTAGGAGGTTACATTGTCATAACTTTCCGCCCATTAAAAGTAACTGAAATATACGGGTAAAAATGGTTAACAATATGGGTCGGAATTTATGAAATTTCCTTCAAAGACGTTTTTACTTTTAAAATTGGGCATAAGGATACACTCTCCTTTATGGGCGAGGACTCGCTGGGTTATTAGTTTAAATGTGTACAAATATTAAATGTTTGAAAATTAAAAATCTAAATTTAATCCCGATAAATACCACGCTAGCTGAGAAGTTTATTATTCTGAGTTTCTCTGTGTCAAGAATTATAAATCAAATTTACCTTTTTTAATGCAAGAAGGGTATTCCAGTTCCTCTCCATTGAGATATCTTAGATAATTTTACTCGAAAACATTGCTTTCAATTGATTCTTCAATAGTATCATATTCTTTCTTCCTCTTATCTCTTCTATTAGCCAAAAAAAACTTCTAATTTTTTAACATTTGCTTGCAGTTTGACTTGCTAGAAGTTACTCTTCTTCATTCTACTCAATCTCTTCTATTTAAAGTCTTAGATGGCAAAGAGGCTTGGAGACCTTGTGTTATTGGTACTTTTTACTTAACAATAGTAATTAATGGGGTTGTTATTAAAGGATTTTTAAAAAAAAATCATATGAAAAATCTTACAGAAAAATTAGTTTGCTTTTTAAACCAGCTTATTGCTTCTATACCCGAAATTAGGGCTATAGCTCTTATTTCAGATGATGGAATACCCATCGCTTCCGTTTTGCCTCCTGGAATTGATGAAGGGAAAATGGTAAAGTCGGCAAAAAGTCTAATAAAGTCGGCAAAAGGGGTTGTGGACGAGTTTACACAAGGCGATATAGACAATATAAACGTGTTCAATAAGGATGGTGCCTTTTTTATAATGAGAGCCGGCTCGAATGCCGCATTATCTCTCCTTACGGCTCGAGACATAAGATTTGGATTAGTTTTTCTAGATATGAAAAGAACGACCGAAAAAATTGCTGATGTTTTATCCTCAATTTCATATGATAAACAAGCCGCCGTAGAGGCCGATAAAGTCTCGAAAATTCGGAAAGCATGCGGAAGGTGCGGTGGAATTATATCTGATCGGAAAGTGGCGCAGTTTTGCCCTTATTGTGGCTTCAAGTTGCAAAATTCTAAAACTTTTTAACTCCTGAGAATGTTTAAATATACCAAAAGGTTTTGAAATAAAAAATAAAGAAAGCGAATTTGATATCTTATCAAAATAGTGGTTATGCTGGGGTATATTCAACAGAAGCTAATGGAGGTGCTTCACCTCAATTAATTTGGACACATGAAGATACAAACAGTGAAATTCCTGCCTTTCCAATTTTCATTATTAATGCCTATAGCATTGATCACAATTTTGGTAATGTTGCTGTTCTTCTGGAAAAAAAAAGATTTTAAAGTACTTTAATTCCTAATTCCTTATACTTCTTTTTCTAACTTTTTAACTTATAAGCACTCATTCTTGGGATAGTTGAAATAGTGGGAAGAAAAACGTGATTACATCCTAAGATTGTATTATTTCTAACTTAATAAAATTAAAAATTAAATCATAAAAAGCCGATAATATTTTCTAAGTTCCAAATTCCATAATATTTAAGAAAATGGATTTAATATCGAATTTTAAAAACCTAGTTAAAGAGAACTATAATAATTCACAAGACTTTTAAGACTTCTTAGGAATAATCATATTAAAATTAAACAAATCATAAGTCCAATAACGAGCTTCCCTCAAATTTATATCCAATTGAAATATCAATATTTCTGGTATTTTTGCGGGATAAAAAGAAACCGTAGCATCTTCTATTTTCATTTTTTCATACCACTCTTTTAACATATAGATTAAGCTCTCATTTCTTTTATATTTATAAATCTTATCAGAGTTGATTATACTTTTCTCATTTAGCCTAAGATCGAGCTTATTTTTCGCCGATTCCGGAAAATCATTAAATTGGGTTATTTCACCTGTAAAATCTTTCAAATCTTTAAAATGCTTGCTTTCATATTCCTTTAAAAGTTGCTGTAATTTTTTTTTCATTAAATCTCCAGTACTTTCATCGGATATAAGGATTATTCGGGTAAATTCACCATAACTAATTGTTATTTTAAAATTTTGGAAATTTATCTCTATTTCTGCATCTTTAATCCCATCCCCGTGCGTGTTTAATTTTAAAATCTCAGATAAATTAATCCCCCATCCATCTACGGCTGAAAGGAAACCCCCAAATATATCTGGATCTAAATCATGGTTTTTTAAATAATCAACCTTAGAGAGAACAACGCCCGATTTACTATATACCAGAAAGATTATGGAGGTGTTAGTTACATCCTTAAAGTATTTAGATATTTGGTCTACTCTCTCTTTTGAAAGTTCAAAGTCCTCAATAAATTTAATATTTTTCAGTAATTCGTTGGGATTAGGAAAATGTATTAGTTTCTCTGTACCCGGCTCGGGTCGTCTAAGAGTTGAACTATATCTTCCACTACCAACATATAGTACATCTAAATCAAACATAGAGGCTGCTATCCCACAAGTGACGCTCATAAGCTTGGTCCCTCCCGTTGAGTCCATGGCAATCTTTTTCATGGCAATTCCCTTTTCATCGTGAAGAAATTTTAATCCTTGTTTTATCTGTCTAAATGTCCCCATAATGGAGTCTTTCGGCACCCGTCTTTTTCTCTTTTGCCCTTCTAAAAGATTGATCTCTTCATTAATCGTATCTAAATACTCTTCGGACTTTTCTGTATATATAAAAAACACACCCTTCGGATCATTCGCTAAAATAGATAAAATAATTGGTTGTGGGGTGGTGCCAACAGTCATAATCAAACCCTCATATTTCTTATAATTTCGCTTTAAATCCACTTGTAATAGGAACTTTTCTTTACTTAATTCCCACACTTCCTTTACGATATCTTTAAATTCTTTACCTTGTCTCTTTAAAGATTCAATTAACTCTAATTTTTGCTCGATCTCGGATTTCAGCCTCTTTATTTGTTTTAGTTTATCTTGATTCATGTTATTCTCTTTATTAACAACTTCTTATTTTAGCATTTATTTTAATTATTATATAATTAGATTTTGGTTATTATACTATTATAAACAAACTTATAAAAGTGTTACGATCTCTCATCGTCTTGTGAGATTAACATATGAATTTAACCCATTTTAAAGCTATGTCTTTTCAATTTAATTTTAGATTTCTCTCGCTTTTCGAACTTAATCGTCTTTAATAAACTATTTAAGCAACATTTATCTTCTGCTGAAGCTACATTCTCATGCTACAGGAAGAGGAAACTTTTTTCTTTTGGTCCTCACAAGAGTTTCAATCTTCCACTGAAGCTATGTTCTATGCTATGAGGGTGGAATTAATAAGACTAATTAACATCTTTATGTTTCAATCTTCGAGTTGAAGCTATGTTCTATGCTACAAAGAGAGACATAGAAATAGTAGGAAAATGTTATCTTGTTTCAATCTTCGAGTTGAAGCTATGTTCTATGCTACATCCGCGATGGTGAACAATGCCAATTGTGTAGTAAAAGTTTCAATCTTCGAGTTGAAGCTATGTTCTATGCTACAAATCTTTAGGACCAGGGGCGTATTATTGCCCTAAAAAGTTTCAATCTTCGAGTTGAAGCTATGTTCTATGCTACAAAGAATTTATCAAAACGAACGGAGAAGCGCTTTTTGTGTTTCAATCTTCGAGTTGAAGCTATGTTCTATGCTACGGTGATAAATCTATTACTTGGACGGAGGAAGATTCTTAGTTTCAATCTTCGAGTTGAAGCTATGTTCTATGCTACCGTACAAAGGGTTTATTGTGTGTCTGAGCATCTTGAGCGTTTCAATCTTCGAGTTGAAGCAATGTTCTATGCTACCTAAAAAAGACTCTGACGACGAGACACAAGTTGTCTTGTTTCAATCTTCGAGTTGAAGCTATGTTCTATGCTACGCGGTCTTTACGGAGTTTTTAACTTTGTCATCGAGATGTTTCAATCTTCGAGTTGAAGCTATGTTCTATGCTACAGTTGAGAAGGATAAGAAAGAAAATAAAAGAGAAAGAAAGTTTCAATCTTCGAGTTGAAGCTATGTTCTATGCTACTTCAGAGGGAGTGATAGAGCCAAAATCTTCTCTTAAAGGTTTCAATCTTCGAGTTGAAGCTATGTTCTATGCTACATTCAAAGACCAGTATGATCTTCTTGATTTTCTCCACATGTTTCAATCTTCGAGTTGAAGCTATGTTCTATGCTACTTCTCAAAGGAAATTGAAGGGATACACTACAATATATAGTTTCAATCTTCGAGTTGAAGCTATGTTCTATGCTACTTCTTAAAGAAATAGAAGAAATAAAAGAAATTGCCCGTTTCAATCTTCGAGTTGAAGCTATGTTCTATGCTACATTAAAATTAACTAAATGAGCATGTAATCTATCACGTATGTTTCAATCTTCGAGTTGAAGCTATGTTCTATGCTACCTTATGAAGCGGATGTAGAATATGCTAAGATGTTTGTCATGTTTCAATCTTCGAGTTGAAGCTATGTTCTATGCTACGTAAGTTTATCGGACTGGCTTTTAGACGGTATTGAACGTTTCAATCTTCGAGTTGAAGCTATGTTCTATGCTACTTTTTTAGGTTTGAATGGCTTAGTTGAGG
>CAZDJH010000100.1:0-10627 GCA_964505645.1 uncultured archaeon
GGAGATGCATTTGTTATACCTATCATAATTAATATCTATTCAAAAGCAAATTTTATATCTTCCTTGAGAGCAATTTCATCAATTCCCGAAATATTTCTCTTCTTAAGTTCAAATAGCATCTTTCTGAGTGAGATTCCTGCAATTTCAGCCGCTTTCCATGCACTCATCTGCTTTTCTCCGACTTCGTCACAAAGAAGGCCAATAAGTTCATTAGAAAGCGACTTATTTAAAAGTTGGCGAATATAAGTTGATTTATCAACGATCTTTAATTTATGCATTAGGAATTCCAACTTTTGTTCTATTTCCTCATCTAATCTTACTGATAAGACTTTCATATTTCTTCTATGTATACTAGATCATCTTATGTATATAAATGTATTCCTATTTTTAAATAAGACTTCTCTCTTACCTAAAACGCGAATAAAGGAATAAATTGAACGTTCTAATAAAACATAATAGAGATTGTTTATAGAGAGAGGTATATAAATTGAATATTATTAGAAAATTAATAAGGAAAATATGCCAAGGGAGGGATTTGAACCCTCGGTACCCAGATCTTCAGTCTGGTGCGCTCGGGGCCGTAATTTATTTTCGACATTCCCGGGCTACGCCACCTTGGCATCCTAATGTACAACAAATCTATGAATCTATGAAACTTTATTCATATATGTTACTATATTTAAGTAAAAAATAAGATATAAATTTTTGTAAATCACGTCAGAGTAGTATAGAAGCCAACCTTTTCCTCCAGTACCTTGTCTTGTAGGTTATTTTTTGCCGTATTTTTTTCTGAAATGCTCCTTCTCTATTTCCAACACTTTCTCCCTCGGAATTACCCCACAGCGTTCGGCCCATTGTTCATATGCCTTTTTCATTTTTAAGGCTTGCTCGGTATACTGATCAATTACATTGTGAAGTTCTGTGCGATCCTTTTCCATATCATATTGTTCCCAATCGCCGGGAAAATCGCGTACGAGCTTCCACTTCCCGTCTCTCACGGCGCCATTTCCCATATGTTCAAAAAAGAGCATATCTTTGTTATTATCCTTTCCCTCAAAAACAGGAACCAAGCTTTTTCCTTCTAAGGGGTGGATCTCTTTTCCCTTATATTTCTCGGGATATCCTACGCCCGTTATATCTACGATCGTTGCCATAATATCGGTTAATTGGGCCTGCTGATGTCGAAGCTCCCCCCGATGTTTTATTCCTTCGGGCCAGTGAAGTATGAGGGGTGTGGCAATTCCGCCCTCGTGGGTCCATTTTTTAAACTTTCGAAATGGTGTATTGGACAGATTGGCCCACGCAGCGCCATAGCTTTGGAAGGTAATTTCTGAGCCGGGCATAATGGAATGCTTATTCCCAAATTTAACTCTCTCCCCGTTACTTGTATGTTTTCGCGTGGAACCATCTGCGAGGCATACCTTTTCCATGACCGCACCAAGAGGTTCGGCACATCCCCCGTTGTCCGAAAGAAAAATAATTACTGTATCTTCCATTAGTTCTGTGTTTTCGAGGGTGCGAAATACATTTCCGACGCCTTGATCCATTCTATCGATTTGAGCGGCATATACCTCCATCCTCCGCTGTTGCCATTCCTTATGTTTTACATCTTCCCACGCAGAAGCTCTGGAATTTCTTTCCGATAATTCCCATTCTTTTTTAATTATACCCATCTCTACCTGCCGTGCTAATCTCTTTTCCCTTAAAAAATCCCATCCCTCCTTAAAACGTCCTTTATATTTCTCGATATCTTCCTCTCTTGCATGGAGGGGCCAATGGGGCGCCGTATAGCTTACATAAAGGAAAAAGGGTTCTTCCGAGCTATTAGTAGTGTGGTCATTAATGAATTTAACCGCATTGGCGGTAATGGCATCTGTATAGTAGAATTCAGTATTTAAGGTCTCATCCTCAACATTCACATTATTACGGGTAAGCGTAGCGGGATAAAAGTAGCTTCCCGCTCCGTGTATGGTTCCATAAAACTCGTCAAACCCCCGTTTATTCGGCCAAGAATTACTTACATCATACAAACTCGATGAAACGTGCCATTTTCCGCTCATGTATGTCTTATACCCATTCTCTTTCAAAAGCTCCGCGATGGTGATGCATTTATCATTGAGGTCTCCGGCATACCCTTCCGGACCATAATCATCGGTTAAGATCCCGATTCCCGTCTGGTGCGGATGTAATCCTGTCAACAAGGATGCCCTCGAGGGTGAACACCGGGCGGTATTAAAAAATTGTGTGAATCGAATTCCATCTTCCGCCAAGGAATCGAGGTTAGGGGTATCGATCTCTCCCCCATAACAACCGATGTCAGAAAATCCCATATCATCGACGAGAATAAGCACAATATTGGGTTGTTTAGTTGGCATGGTTAAATCTCAGTTTTAATGGCAATAATGCCTAGCTTAATTGCTATTTATATTTATATCAATACTCAAACCTATAAAATCTCTTACTTTTTCCCTAAAATTTTTGCTCTTTGGGCTTTTGAAAGCTTTTTGGACCCATCTCGCAACACCAATCTGGAGAATTCGCCTCTATTTTCCATCAGATACCTAAATATTACCTCGGGCTTATAGCGAGAGCATGTTTTAATAAGCCATGCGATTCCCTTTTCTATATAAGGCTCCGTATCGATTTTTACTTTTTCTATGAGTCCAGATAGGTATAGCATATCGAAATCCTTTTTTATCATAATCATTTTTAAATAAATCACCAAAGAGGCCCTTTTTACCCATAAGTCCTCTGAATTCGACCATTCATTTATTGTGGTTATTGCTAATTTTTCCTTCCCCTCTTTCGCTAAATAAAGCCCCAAGACTTTAATCATTGAAGAATCGCATAATGCCCATGTGTCGCAATATTCTGTGAAAGCCTTTTTAAAGAGGTCAACTATAGTATCATTGAAATATCTCCTAAATCGATTTAAGAATAATACAGCCATGAACTTTTCTTCATGGATATCGCTCCTTATAAGAGTTTGAAAGACCTTTACAGCATCTTCATATTCACAATCGTGGGATGTTTGTATTTCCCGTGCTAACCTCTCCAACGCCCCCATTTTATGTCCGTATCCAGAAAAGTTGGGATTATCTGAGTTTAAAATCCTGTTTCTTCGTTCAATTTGCTCCTCTGTTAAAGGAGGGGCCGTTTCTTTTAGTTTTTTTTGAATGTCCTTAATAATGTGTTGGATACATCTTTTCATAAGAATCTGTCCAATGTTTTTTTATTCCGTTCTTTAAGACCCTCTTTCAAGTACGGTTCTATGAATTCAATGATTCTTGAATTAAAATTCCGCAACGTATGGATTTCATCCCTCCTGTATACCTCTATAATAGATTCCTCTAAATTATTGAGGTAGAGTCCTGCCCACTTCATCGTGCTATAGGGATATCCTTGAATGGAGCGCAGATATTCCTCATTTAAAAGATTTTCCGCGATGATATAATTCCATTTGCGATAATCCGAAGGAATCCAACGCTTTTCCCGTATGTCAATCTCGTATTTTCGGCAAAGTTCCAACAAAAGAGTATTTTGCTTCAATATATACGCCTTAAATTCATCAGAATCCCATCCTTTTTCGTAAAGCGCCAATAGAGGTTTCACGGCGCCCCTATATTTGCTTTCTTTGAGCTTATTGATAAAGTATTCTTTCTGAGTGTCCCTTAAGGTCACTCCGGGTGCAAATATAACAAAATCCCCTCCCGCTTCCTTAGTTTTTCTTATAATATTTTCCAAATTTTCTTTACTATCCTCCAAAAACGGAATTATAGGCATGATGTAGGTACCCGTCTGGATATTGGGTGCTTCCTCTTTAATCTTTTTCATTGCTCTTATCCTGTTTTCGGGTAAAGATGAATGGGGTTCCAAAAATCCAGCAAGATTTTCATCAGTCGTAGTGATCGAAAATCCCACTGTACACCATGTATCGTCCGCGATGCTTTTCAAGATATCGATATCCCTAACGGTTAAATCGGATTTAGAGGCAATATTGACGGGAAACTTATACTTGGCTAAAACCTTCAGAGTTTTACGGGTATTTTTCACCTCCTTCTCTATCTGCTGATACGCGTCACAAACTCCTCCGGGACCTATGACATCCGGTAATAAGCTCCTTGAGTTTTTTATGGTGTTTTCTAATATTTTTGAAATATCTTCCTTTATTATCACATCTTCTTCGAAATTTTCTAAATAATATCTATTGCTTCGGGCATCGCAATAAATACAAGCATGCTCACAACCAGCATAGGGATTAAGGGTATAACGACACCAGAAATAGCTATCTGGGAATCTTAACTTGTTTATAGCGGTCTTATATCGTTTATACACGTAATTTACCATGCCTATTAGAATAAAAATTTTTGATCCATATAAATTCTCACGATAATAAAAAACGATCCAGTATTTCATCATAAATTCGTTATATCTGAGGGACACCTCTTTAAACGCTCAAGAAGTCTTGAAATGAGAATAAGAATGAGAATGAGAAATGAAATGAAAAAATGTGTGCCGCATTTGGAGATTTCTATTCATCGGAAGTGTACCCCCTCATAGAAACACTATAAATGGGCACATGTATATATAGGAATCAAAATAATTAAATTTAATACCTAAAAAAAATTGAGTTGTTTTATGATTCGTTGGATATTGGCAGTTTTTTACTTACTCAACTCTTTGACGACATTAAACCGGATTTTGATAATAAATCTTCCGATAGTAGTGATCTGTCGTGCGATTTTTATCGGATCATTTTACCTTCGCTATCGACCGCTTTTTACCGGGAGGGAGAGGGAATTTGCGGTGTTCTTTCCAAATGACTTCTTGGTCTATTTTGTCCTAAAAGAGCTTGTTATTATTTCGGGGGGAATTCTCTATTTCCCAATTAGCCTCGGGATAGCAGTATACTCTTTAATCCACACCGGAGAACTCTTGAAAAACCATGGAGAAAACATGGGTAAGAAGCCGCTTTCAATTGTAGGTTCTTTCATTAGATGCCTTATACCGTTAATTGCAATAATCTATTACATAACACAGGCCGATTATTTATTGATTTCCGCTATTGCGATTAGTTTACTCTTGTATATCTTGATTGGTATAAAACGAGGAAGGTTATCCATTTCGGGGTTAAAAGAGAAGTATTTCACCAGCAGATTAAATACCTCGAAGGTTGGGAAGGTGTTTCATGCATTTTCGTTTATTTTTCTTCTTGGCTTTTCTCTCTCCGTTCTTACCGGTATAAGTGTCTACAGCACCCCAGAAAGGCGGACCTTTTATGTTGAAATGAGCGATGGCGTAAAGTTAGCCACAGATGTTTACTATAGTCCCGGCTCCTTTGGGACCGCTAAGCCCGTTATCTTAGTGAGAACACCTTACGGAAAAACGGGTTGGGCATACGATCTCTATTCTCTATTCTATTTTATCCAAGATTACCATGTAGTTTTCCAAGATCTGCGCGGTACCTATGATTCTGAGGGGGGGCAAAACTTTTTACTCTTTACGATGTCTTATTTGGATGGGGTGGACACCGTTGAATGGATTATGGACCGGCCGTGGTGCAATGGAAAGATTGGGAGTGTGGGAGTTTCGGCGCTATGCATTAATCAATACTTCTATGCGGGGATGAATCCCGACGGATTATCCGCGCAATCGCTCTGGTTCGGAACTCCCGAGCTTTTTGACCATGCCATCTATCAAGGATCTTATCATGAATCTAGTGTCGAAACATGGATTGAGTCCACTGCATCCGATAATTATGATTACCAAATATCGACGATTTTCGATTACTTTCCTAAAAACACGATGTATAATTCGACTTCACTGAGTATGCCCATCGGTCCGCATTATTCTAATATCTCAGTTTCAGCTCTACACGTAGGGGGCTGGCATGACCATTTTTTGCAAGGAACACTCGACGGGTACGTCGGATACGATGATTATGGGGGCTCTGCGGCAAGGGGTCGCCAGAAATTAATCATGGGGCCGTGGACACACGGAAATGTTTTCAGCACGAAGCAAGGGCAATTAACCTTTCCAGACAACTCAAAGGGATTCGATTTGATTTTTAATTGGGAGCAATCTATCTTTGACGAAGCCCTCCGGGGGGTTCCTACGGATTGGAGCGGTGCACGAGTTGCCTATTATCTGATGGGGGATGTGGATCAAGCCTCAAGTCATTGGAATTACTGGCGCTATGCCTATGATTGGCCCCTTGATCATGTAAATACGAGCTTTTATATGCATAAGGGGGGTGTCTTAGATAAGACCGCTCCTACTAGCGCTTATAATTACTCATATCTCTTTGATCCCAGAGATCCGGTGGAAACTCTAGGCGGACAAAATCAGCCGTTCGATACTTGCGGACCCTATGACCAGCGCTCCATTGAAAATAGGTCAGACGTATTGCTTTTCGAAAGTGAAGAGTTAACGGAATCTTTTGAAACCGTAGGGAGAATTTGGGGTCACCTATATGTCTCTTCTAACTGTAGCGACACCGATTTTACGGTAAAATTAACTGATGTGTATCCCGATGGAAGGTCAATGCTGATTACCGACGGCTCTTTAACGGTTAGGAGTAGAAACGGTTATACTAACGAGGATTTTATGACTGGAAACAAGACCGATGTATACGAATTATTAGTTGATTGCTGGTCTACTGCTTATAGTTTTGCACCAGGACATAAAATAAGAGTGGCGATTTCTAGTTCCAATTATCCCCGGTTTGGCTTAAATCCTAACACTGGCGCGCCATTAGCGGAAAGCTATCTGAGCTATAATATAGCGAATAATACACTCTGTACAGGACCTATGTATAACTCATCAATTATATTTCCCCAACTTGTAAATATGGACACGACCCACGTGTTTTATTAGTTAAGTTTATTCCCCTGCTTTCTTTTTTTTCTTTCTTCTTTCATAACCTTTCTTTATTAAATAAAATTGACAAATGCTTATTTTTCATCGTCCTTATCCCGATTTCAACTTTATTATTAAACAAAAAAAGTTAAGAGGTTATAATTTATATTATATAAAGTTAAACGATTTAAAAAAATAGAAATATATATATCTAAGAAGAAATATTAATTTCTTGAGGTAGAAAAATGTTAGATTGGAACTTTTATTTTAACTTGGTCTGTTCGATTGGAGGGATGGTTTTCTTTGTTATTAGCCTCGTCATTATTAGAAAGATTAAAAACTTATTTCCAGGGGGAAATATAATAAAGAAATGGATTGTCATCCAAGTTTTAATTATTATTTTCCTAGTCGGGTATGTGCTAAACATTGTCTTTTTAGCTCTTGAAATGACAACACTAGTGGCCTTTTTTACGGCAATAGTATACATATTTGGTGCACTATTTGTTTTAATCATTGTTGATCTTAGCTATAAGACGTATAAAACAATAATCATGGAGACCTAACTCAAAAGTTAGTACATAAGGAAATAAAAAATATGAGGTATAAAATATGGCAATTATAGAAAAATTGTGGATTTTTTCTCAAAACGGTGTACCTATTGCCGATTTTAATGAAGGAGAAAAGACTGATAATTCTCTCCTCACATCTCTGATGTCAGCCATCCACACATTCACCGAGAACATTTCTGGAAAAAAACTAAAAGCCTTTCAAACGGGAGAGCATAGGTACACGTGCGTGAAATGTTTGAAAGATAATATCATTATCATCATTCAATCAACCAAGGAATCAAAGCAGAAAACTATTATAAAAACCTGTGATATACTCAAAGAAATATTTGAAAAAATGTTCACCGTTGATCAAATAGAGAAATGGGACGGCGATCTTTCTCTCTTTAATAAATACAAGGAGAAAGTGGACTTATACTTTAAACTAAGGGATATGTAGGGTTTTGTATATCCGAAAATTACTAGTAATATTGACCCTATAGATTTTTTTGATTTAAAGATCATAAAAGAAAAAATCAATCAGTCTGCCCTTGGAAGGGAAAAATAAAAGGTCGAGCCCTTATTTCTCCCATTAGATTCGACCCAGATTTTCCCATTATGCAATTCAATTATCTTTTTTGATATATATAATCCTAACCCGCTTCCCTCGCTGAGTATGTCAAACCCTTGACCGTAACGCTCAATTTTCCCAAATTGCGTGAAAATTTTACTTATTTCGTTTTCCGTTAATCCTATACCTGAATCATGAATGGAAATAATGATAAGATCATCGTTAAGCTCGGATTTGATTGTGATTAAACCATTTGGGGGAGTATATTTTATCGCGTTAGAGACCAAGTTACTAATTACATCAGAAATGTTTTTCTTTTCACAAAGAACCCTTATATCGCTGTGTAAGTCCAATTTTAGAGTATGATTTCTGATCTTAATTAACCCCTTTAGATGGCTCACGGATGTTTTAATTACAGCAGATAAATTGACTTCTGATTTTTCGATCGACATCCATTCTTTATTTCTCCAATATAGGATAAAGTCTTAGAATTAAAGTCTTGCATATTTATTTCCGTTAATAAGTTGGCAAACCCCTTAATAGAGACCAAGGGGGTCTTTAATTCATGGGAAGTTCTTTTTAACAGATCTGACTTCATTCTATTTAACTTTTTTAACTCTTTTTCTGCTCTTTTTCTCTCTTCGATATCTTGAATTATGGTTTGTATGTAGTATTCCTCGCCAATTTTAATGAGTGCACTGCGGATATGCACCCAGATTAGTATTTTATCTTTTGTAAAAAGTTGAGTTTCAATAGGTTCTACGGGTTTACCTTTTATCAATTTCACAAATCGTTTAATAAAATTATTTAAATTTCCTTCGGGATGGATATCCAGTTCCCGATGTGATTTGCTAATCATTTCATCTTTAGAGAATCCGAACAAATCAACAGTTGCCTGATTACAATCTAAGATCTTTCCCTCCATATTTATTAGAAAATTGGAATAGGGCGCATTGGTAAAGAGCGATCGATATTTCTCTTCTGAAGATTTTAACTTTTCTTTAGCTATCTTTTGTTCGCTTAAGTCAATCCCGAAAGCGATATTTAATTCATCTCCTTCATAATTTAAAAAAACGCTTGTAACTCTGACAGGATAGGAGGAGCCTTCTTTTGATTGATGTTTGGTTTCAAATGTTATACTCTCATTTTCTTTTGTTCGGTCATAAAATTTTTTAAATTTTTCAAAATTATGGGTGGGATCGACATCTGGGACTTTCAAATTGGTTAATTCTTCGTAAGTATATCCCAGTTTATTACACGCCGCTTTATTTGCATATATAATTTCTCCCTTCGCATTAATCCAAAAAACCTCTATTGACGTATTATCAATGGCGAATTGATTAAGCTTGAGCTTTTTCTCTTGCTCTTTAGGTTCGGTTATATCTTGACCAATTAAATGAATATATTTCTTACCCCTAATAGTCATGAGGGATGCTTGGGGGTCAATCCAGATGAGTCCCCCATCTTTCCTACGGATTTGAAGCTCGTTTGCGCTTAAGGGTTTTCCCTTTAAAACTTTCTCAGCACTCTTTTTTAACAATAATTCTATTTTCTTTAAACCTGAAAAGATCTTAAAAATATTTTTTCCTATAAGATCATCTCGATTATATCCGACTATATGTTCAGTAGTTCTATTATAATCAACAATATTTAAACTTTCATCTAATAGCATGATAAAATATGGGGAGTTTTCAAAAAGATGCCGGTACTTCTCTTCGGATTCTTTTATCTTTTCTTCATACAATTTTCTTTCCGTGACATCTCTGACAATGGTTAAAACCTGCGATACCTTATTATTTTCGATAATTGGGATTTTTCGAGTTTCTGTGTATAGATTTTTCCCTTTTACTTCAGTAGAATCATGTGTAATCAATGTTTCCCCAGAGAAGAAGACCTTTTCGTACCCCTCAATCATCTCTTCAGGCAAAAACGGAAACACGTCTTGAATTCTTTTACCAATGACCTCATCACTGTACCCTAAAGCTTTCACCCAATCTTTAAGCGGCTCGTTCGCATATACATATTCCAAATCTTTATTTAGAACATGTAACGGGTCAGCAATAGAATCAAGAAATCGTTGAAAATTCTGTTCTAATTCGACCTTCTCCGTTCTGTCGATCATAACCACTTGAAGTGCTCGCCATCCTTGATATATGATCTTACTTACATATGCTTCTACTTGAAAAATAGTCCCATCCTTTTTAACTGCTTTTGCTTTATAATTCAGTGGGCCGTTTAATTCATCATTAAGCAATTTTAAGCATTTTTCAAAAATGCGGTCTCTTTCTGGTTTAAAAAGAGGAGTCATAGCTTCCTTACCCAAGAATTCATCAGAATCTTCATATCCAAACATTTCGAGGGCTGACTTATTAGCAAACACAATCTCGTTATGTTGAATTATCGATAACCCATGAGGAAGACTCTCTATTAATCGCTTGTATTTTTCTTCACTTTCTTGTAATTTTTCATTTGAAGAACCTTCTTTCGTCATTTTATCCTCCGTTATGGCAATTTTTTAATTAACGCTAATTTATTACTTAATAGGCGTTTTGAACTATTTGAAAACCCACTTTCTCCTTCTTAATAACCTGTTTCATATAAACTTAACTTCCAAAGTAAGTAAAAATTTTCTTGGCTCAAGTTTGGACCCTTA
>CAZDJH010000101.1:0-10537 GCA_964505645.1 uncultured archaeon
CTTTTTATCGTTTTTTTGTAAAAGAATTTTTGTTTTTCGAATCTGATATTGTGTTAAATTTCAATTGGATAAGTTCCATATTTTTTTACTGTATCAAGCATGACTCTCTGCTTGCTCATATCGACTTCAGGATGCGAATGAGACGGAGCCAATAAAAATCTTCACCCCGGAGCTAGATTTTTAATTAATTCCTTAGTTTCTTCTACTACCTCTTTCGGTTTTGACTTTTTTGTTAACATATAATCAATGCCCATTCCTCCGATCATTGTTAATGTATCTCCATGCAATTCCTTTTCCCTATAAATATCCACACTAGATGTAGTCTCATAGGCGTGCCCTCCATCAAAGCCCCATTTTATAAAATATTCAAATAGTTCTGTGTTATCGCCACATGAATGTATGAAGGATTTTCCCCCTCTTTTATGGATAATATTATTAATTCACATATATGAAGAACCCTAAAACTCATCAAACGTTTTTGGATTCATTTGAAGACTTTTTGAATAGAAGAACAAGAAATAAGCTTAAAGGTTAGTCTTTATAGGAATGAACTCCTCTTCGAGAGCCCCATCCTTGTTTATTACCACATAATCAATTCCATTCCCACTGGCCATATCCCTAATAATTGATGATTTAATTGCTTTCACGATGATTTCTTTTCCTTCTTCAATAGTGAGGTCATCTTTATATTTAGCTTCCAACACACCATACGAATATTGGGACCCTGACCCCACCGCACAAAACTTCTCGGGCAGTATCGAACCATACGCTCCAATATCCAATAATGTGGGACCTTCCCCTTCAGTTACGCCTCCTAGAATAAGTCCAACTTGGTAGGGGAAAAGTTTATTCTGAAACAAAATATGTGATAGAATCTTGCCAGCAGATTTAACAAGAATAGTTTTTTTGCGCCTTAATTGGTAGAGTGTTGTCTCAGCTTTTAAGATATCGATTAAATCTTGAGCATCCGCTACTCCACCCGCAATTGTCATCCATAGATGATCTTGGATTTTGTGAAGTTTCTTTGCGGTTTTACTGGAGACAAAATATGCCATGGATGCCCTTTTATCCGTTCCTAAGATTACGGCATTATCCGCCCCACAAGTCAGTCCTATAGTAGTGGTACCCGATTTAATATAAGAATCGTTACTTGCTGAATTACTGCGCCCCTCACTGGGCTTTTTCATAAACTTTGTATCGAAGCTTTTTAGCATTTTTTCGTGGTTCATAGGCTCAATATGATAAATACTGAATCTTTTAAAAGATTATTGAGAATTCTAAAAGAGAAAGGAGATCCAAATATACAAGCTTTTAAATGTCTTCCCTAGCGGAATTTCATGACCCCTTAATTCTAGGCCTTCCATCCTTTTAAATGCTTCTGGGAATATCTTATCACGACTTCCACCGAGAAAAAATTCTTTAGGTAGATGAGGTTTGCGATCGACTCGATGAGGGTTAAAAGTTAGATAGAGAATAGAAATTGGGGGATAATCCTATAAATAACCTAACTCTTTACTTGTTAAGGACAGCCCCATGATCTTAGAAGTAAAGAAATCCATACCCTTTCCTCGAGACTGGGTCAATAATTTTACCGCTCCTTCTGTGGTCATATCTTCATGCATGATTTTTGAAACTGCTAATCCCACGGCCAACGGGTCATCAAATCCGGGATACAGTAATTGCCTCCCAACCAAACAACCTTTAACGTTTTTTCCAGCTCCCAACCCCTTTTCAAAATCTACCAAAACATCAGTGGGATTTCCCGTACTCTCTCCGCCGAGCATCAATATCGGATTAGAGGTACTTCTTACAACATATTCGTAATCTTGAACGTAGGGTATCTTTAGCCATAAATTTCCAGAATTTCCTCCCAATGCAGTGGCGATTCCGATAGTTCTGATTAACTCGTTTGCTTCCATCTTAACCGAATAACTTCCATCCCTCTGCCTTTCAACGGGCAATGGTTCAATAAACACCGGGATATCATATTTATTACATTTCCGTATCAGTTCCGAGCACATTTTGATTGTTCTCTGACTGTATTTAGAACGTTTGCTTTCAAGATCTAATCTAAACATCATTTTGGCGCCATCCAGATTCAGGTCCTTAATATCCTCGATATTGTACGCCGTTACATAATCCATCATCTCATATTCTGAGCCCTTTATCCCGCCCCTATTGGTACATCCAATGAGAATTTTTTTATCCAAAAAGCTCTTTCCCTCATGCTGTTTCATTAGGTAATTGAGGATCATTAGATCATCCATAATATCAGGTGTGGCCATCACCCCATCTATTTCGTTTAAAATTAAAACTCGCGCAATCCTTCCCAGGTATTGCTGCCGATCTCCCATTCCAACTCGGTTTTCATCTACATCGGTGATCCCCCTTCCTGGGTGATCCGCGGCAATAATAACTATATTTGAATCCCATGGTTGCGGTCGCCGTATGCGATTCTTATACTCTTGCCTTAGGATTTTATTGATGTTCTTCTTTTTTTCATCTGTGATCATATAGAATATTTTTTCAGGCAAGAATCGTCGCGTTTTAAACCTGTAAGAACCTAAGGCGTAATTTACGTCGATCTGTTGACGCGCTTCTTCAAAGCCCGCGATAGCAACCTTCACAACGGATTCGCTCAATTGTCTCTCTCTTGGAGTATATTCAAACCCAATCCCACCTTCATATTCCATATCGTTTGAGACCGCCAGAAAGTCTTTTAAAATCTCGGAATTTACCGTTCCGTTCGAATAATCCATGGATACATGGGTATCCCCATAATTAGGGTCTTCTTTATCGGTTACGCTATTTGCTATGTGAATCCAATTCAAAAAGGGCCCTAATGACTTTATGACCTCTATGCTCTCATGATTGTATCCGTTATTTATTAAAAACATATGCGAGAGGTCGTATAATATCCCAAACTCGTCATGATTGTATACATTGCGCATTTCAACGGCTAATTCTCTAGCCTCATTAGACGGTCCGATCAATTGGTTTTTGCAATTTTTTTCGTCTAACCTATCGAAGGATTCGAGCGTCATTTTCAAGGGGGTTTTGTTTAACTCCTTTGCGCGCTTCTTGTTATGACGACATAACTCATCGATCGATTTAATTAAAGAACCCATGGCAATTTTCCGATTTGTTAGTCCATTTTCAGTTCCCGGGTCCTCGCCGCTTAGAAAGGTGAACTGCTGAGCACCATAATCGTAGGCTTCGTTAATATACCGCTTCAGCCGCCTCACCGCATTTTTTCGCTCAAGTTCATTAATGGAACTTATATCCGTTGGCTCAATTAGGTTATCTTCGTTTATCAATTGAATTGGTTCGGCGGTGTAGGTTATATGCTTGAAGCTTTTAAGTGCCTTAATAAAGTTTGCCTTTACCTCGGGGTCCTTAATGTGGGTCACTTCGATCCCGTCAAAATATTTTAAAGATTTTAAAAACTTAATGGAATCCAATAGATACTTCTCGGGGGCTTCCCCCAACATCGTGCTGTTACCAAGACGGGGTCCGGGAAAAGCCATTGGATGGACGATTGATTTCACATTCTTTTCAAATGCCATTTTTCTCACTCACATGTTCAAAAAATATCATTTTATCTACTTCAATATTTGAAATGGGTTTAACTATATTTAAATTTTTCCATATCTATCTAAAGAAAAACGAAGTCCATTAAAAGAAAAACGAGGTTTATCAAAAGAAAAACGAGGTTTATCAAAAGAAAAACAATATTAATATCCAATAATTATATTAAAATACCCAAAAAATTATTATAATATTAAAGAAAGTTCTATTAATCACTTATTTATGGCAGTAAAACGGGATTGGATAACTCGAATGGTTGATATTTTTCATAAGCTAGATCTTGGAATAATTTATAATAAAACTAATGTACGAGACTTTTTACGGGGTGAATGCGATGACTCAATTAGCTTACCAACTACCGGAGAATTATTGGAATCTATTATCAATGCCCAAGAAAAAGGAATGGTGTTTCAAATACATGGTAAAGTTAGAAAACTCGTCGAAAAAAAGACCGCAAATGATGAATCTCGATATGAGTTAATTGAAATCGAAGAATAATATAATATTTTTTTATGAAAGATTCTCGATATTCCCATAGGCTCATATGTCTCATTTAAGAATCTCCTACTTCATTAGAAATAATACCCTTAGATTGTATTACGTCCTTCCGGGGATAAAATGATGTTTTCTTACTTAAACTTTATCCATACTTTATGTTTATTACTTTTTTGGATTAGATTTATAAAGATTAATATATAATTTAAATTAATAATCATCATTTGGTGGTTATCAAGATATGGTTAATGCCTTACTTAAATCCCTGGATTTTTGTCTTTTGGTGTTCTGCTTTACGTATGTATAGCAGAGATTTTCTTTACTTCTCCCTTTTGGAATGATTGTAAGTAAGGAAACCTATCTTTACTTTTTCTATAATCTCCTACTTTTCAGTTGAAGATTACTTTTTCTATAATCTCCTACTTTTCAGTTGAAGATTTTGAAAATAAAGGGTTCCAAGAATTATTTTCCGTTTCGAATTTAATTCTCCTTTTTCGGTGGAAGCGGAATAAACTGGCTGGTTCTCCTTTTGTACTTGGCATATTCACTATCTCCCTCAAAAGCTTTATTTAAAAGCCGAACTCCTGATACATTAATTATCATATACGTGATTATCGCGGGGCCAAAAATTGAGATAAATCCGAATGGAACGGAGATGGCTATAATATATAATCCCCACCACTGCGTGACTTCTCCAAAATAATTGGGATGTTGGGTATATCTCCATAATCCTTCGTCGAATACCTTGCCTTGATTTGCGGAATCATTGAGAAATCGATACAATTGGAGATCGCCAACGGTTTCAAAAAAGAAGCCAACCGACCAAACTCCAATTCCCATAAAATCAAAGATCCATAAGGGCGGGTTATAACTCACGTTGGTAAATGATACCGGAAAGACCACCAAGAAGATGATTAATCCTTGAAAAAGATAGATCCGAAGCAAGCTATTGACTAAAACGTTATCTCCCCACCTCTCCCGCATATTTAGGTACCTTTTATCCTCACCTTTACCCCAATTCCGTATTAATACGTATGTTGCTAAACGTATCCCCCAAATAGTGACCAGAATCGTCACGATTATAGATCGTAGTGAATATACCCCCTTTAAGAGGAATGTTGACCAAGCGATCAAAATGAAACCCCCTCCGTAAAACACGTCCATTACGGAATTGTCCTTTTTTAATGTCCCGACAGTGAAAGCAAAAATCAAGTACCCCAACAAAAATAATCCTGTCCACGCGTATATCAATAAGATTTCAATTATCATGGTTTGCATAGCGCCTCATTGAGATTTTATTATTTAGATACTTTAATATCTGTGAATAAATGAGAGTAACACTGAATATAAAGTTATTACTAATAATATATTAATCGTAGGTGCTCGACATAAAGGCTTAGAATTAGTTGATGAGGATCAGACTCTGGGAGCAAAATATTATTCATATAGACTATTGAGGGCTGAAAATGATATTTATCGGGTGGCACATTTTAAAAATAACGGATTATGATCATAGTTAATTTTCTTTACCCTCATCTGGGATATTTACGTATTTTTCTATGATTTCCGGATTATTGAGCAGATATTCAAGGCCATCTTCGAAGAATCGATTCTTCTTATGCTTCTTGGCAGGAACCCCCGAGTAGATCCAACCGTCTTCTAATTCTTGATTAACATTAGTAGTGGAGCTGGACGCCAAAATACAGTTCTCACCTATCCCCGTTCCTGGCATCACAATTGAATGAGCTCCAATAATCGAGTTATCCCCTATCTTAGTTTTTCGAATGATGAACAAATTTCCTGCGATGAGTGCCGACTGAATAATGCTTCCCTGCCCCACAACTACATTTTTCCCGAACTCAATAAATTCAGTATCCACCCATCCCTCAAAAAGGGAATTAGAAAACGATGTCTTCACATTAAACACCTTTAAACAGATATTATCCATAAAAGGGAAAGGAAGCTTATGAGAGAGCCATACGGGCCACTTCTTAATTGTGTTCCGGAGGCTCCAGTAGCGATAGTCCTTATTGGACTCCTCCCTTAGAAATACCCCCGTTCGGGGTGTATGGAACGAATTGACGACTAGCAAAACGATTTTAGCAAAGAAAAGGGATACAAGGACGAGTGAGACGTACATGATAAGTATAAGAAAGGGAAGTCCCAACATAAAATAGAGAAGTTTGTCAAATAAAAGCACAAAATAGAGCCAAAATTCGAATTGTACGACGAAAATGCTTACCCAAAACAAAAAGATATAACAAAGTAGGTAACGCTTCTTTAAAAGCAGATTGGTGGTAAAGGGTCCCACCTTAAGAGCCGCTGGGGTACTTATTTTTCATCACCATTAGGGTTATTTTCTTTTTCTTTTTCTTTTTCTTTTTCCTTATACGATTCCTCATTTTCATTATTAACATTATGAACTATATTATACCTACGGTTTTCATCCACATCTTTTTTAGAAATAATCTCCCCCCTTTCTTCAGCATACTTGTTGGGCTTCAACTTAAGAACGGGGTTGCCAAAATAAACCCATGTAGGGTCCAGTTTTTGGTTGTAATGTGAGGTTGAGAAGGCACCAATAATCGTTTCCTCTCCGACTTCAGTTCCCGGAGCTATATTTGAGACCCCGCCGATTACCGTATAATCATCAAAAATTACTTTTTTAATAATAAGATATTTTCCAAGCACCATTGAGCTCATAACTACAGCACCTTGACCAACAGTAACCTTTCTTCCGATCTCGATAAATTCGGAATCGACCCAAGAGTCGAACATATGGCTTGAGAAATCTACTTGCACCCCAAACCAGCGAAACCCCCAAGGATCAATCCACGGCAAAGGGTTATTATTCATTACCCATAACACTAACTTTTTCAATTGGATTCTCAAGCGCCAGAATTGATAATCGCGATTTTCTTTTTCAATCTTAAATATTCCTTCTTTCGGTTTATGTATTAGGTTTAGAATTATTAGAAATAACTTACCAAATACTGCGACTCCGAAAGCTAAAATGAAAAAGTTAACAAGAATTGCGACGGGGATTAAAAGAATTCTTATTATATTCATCTGTATAAGGAAAAAATAGTTATACCAAAAGCATACGATTAGATATAGGCTTATCCAAATTATAGGAATATAGAATATCAAGAATCTTAAATCTATTTTATTTATAGCGCTTGTAGATACAAAATCAATCTCAAATTCTGACTTCTTTCCATCCTCTAACAGTTCAATATGTTTCTGTTTTAGGTGCCTTTCTTTTCCTCTTTTAGGATCAATCATCTTTTTCCCTCCCCCTCCTCCCTTCTTTCCTTCAATTCCTCCGCTCTTTTAAGATCTTCGTCGTTTATATCTAAATATTTTTTTACCTTCCTTGAAAAGGCTCTTCTTAATGGAACACCAAAATAGTAATTATCCCCCCTTAATATATTATTTTTCGTCGCTCCTGCCATGGGTAAGAGGTAAGAGTTGTCATTTATCTCCACTCCAGGGGCGATACAATTCAATGCAGATGCGGTAACGTTATCACCAACTTCTATCTTGAAATAAGCAACATTTCCAAAAATTCCATCAACAGCGTGCGAACTTAACCCTGAATTCACACCAATATAGCAATTTTCTCCTATTTCTACCCCTTTATCTGCTCCAAATTGTTCTTCAATCGTAGTACCCTCTCCAATTTCATTCGTTCCTACGAAATTGTAAAGCCATTTGAGCAACCACGGAAAAGGACCTCTATTAAAAGCATGTTTTGGATACTTAATAAGAAAACTGCGCACGTGATATAAATTTAACATTTTACTTGGTTCATTTCGGGGGATGATACCATCCTTGACCGGAGATATTCTTTCAGTAAGTTTCCACCAGAATCGCGTTATGAGCGCCACAAAAAATAAGTGAATAAGGTAGGAAATCATAATAATTAAGGGGAATAGTGAGGAAGCAACAATTCCTTCTAAGGTGGTAAAAATTACAATAATGTTTCCTACATTTAAAAAATAGGGGAGATATAGGAACTGTATAAAAAACCAGATAACTACCCCGGGGATTACCCATGATAACAGGTAAATTGTAAGGAAACCCAATATGTACCAGTGATATTGAAGGTTTACCTCGTGTTTTTCGATTTCTTTTTCCGAACTAATATTGCGATTACCTTCCCTCTTATTTGACATATTAAATATATTAATGGTTATTGTTGTTTACGATTGAATTATTCCGAAAATTGAAATTATGAATCTTGAAAATATATGTAATTAGTTATCATCAAAGCTAAATAAAATATTTTTTTATTAGTTATAAAAATAAGAATTATTTAAGTGAAGAAAAATTGGACCGAAATCGAGCTTTTATTAGTTATTTTTATAAAAATCAAAATGATTTACATGGAATAAATCAAAATTCAGAATGTATATTAACTATGGCTTCAAAAACAATTAAGATAACAGAAGACGTATTTCTGTTATTAAAGAAACTTAAAAAGAAAAATGAAAACTTTTCAGAGTTATTGAGGAGATTGGCAAGCCAAGCAAACGGTAAAAAATTAGAAGTCTTCTTTGGTGCATGGGATATAGAAGATGAAGAATATAATAATACTTGATTACTTTAGCAAATGATTCGGAGTTAGCTACGGATAATGTGGACCACTTTCAACGTATTAATGGATTAAAGATCATAACTATTTAAGAAATTAAAGGCTTCATTTTTGGTTTAAACTAAAAATTAAAGGTCATTCTTAATGATTTAGAAAAAATTATTAACTATGATATCTTTCTTAGCATATGCCGAATTTTGCTGAATTAGATAACGATTTAAAATTATGCTATGAAATCCACGGCGATGACGATGCAGACCCTTTAATCTTAGTTATGGGGTGGACATTCACAAAAGAACGTTGGATTGCCCAAGTTGGACCACTAAGTGAGCATTTTAAAGTTATAACCTTCGATAACAGAGGAAGCGGGAAGTCTTCAAGACCCGAAGGACCTTACACGATGGAAATGATGGCCAAAGATATAATTGGCTTAATGGACTATTTAGACATTGAAAAAGCTCATATGATGGGCTATGCATTGGGTGGAATGATTTTGCAACGCCTCGCGATTGATTATCCGGATAGATTAAATAAATTAGTTTTACTTAACTGTGTGGCTGCTTTTCCTAGCGATGAGGGTGTAGAAAATGTGAAAGGTATTAATATTAAAGCGCTCGATTTCCAACAGAACGCTCCAAGAAAGTACTTAATGAAGAGCATGGGTATGGCGTTTCACAGAAACTTTATAAAACAAGTGAAAGAGGATGCCGACCAAAAGTTCCACGATTTATGGACCATAGAAGAGGTTGCTGAATTATATACTAAAGATCCGCAAGAACCCAAGGACGTCGCCAACCAAGGAGATGCTATGCTCGGATTTAACATTTTAGACGAAATCAGTTCAATCGAAAGTGAAACACTAATTATTAGCGCTTCTCACAATCGACTGCATCCAAAAGCCGCAATGGAGCAAATGCATGAACGGATTCCTAATAGCACCTTTGAAGTTATCAAAAAATCAGGTGATAGTTGTTACCTCTCTCGAGCACCTGAAGTCAATCAGTTGGTAATTGATTTCTTAAAATAGGAACCCCAATTCAAGACTTTCAATTAATAAATTAATATCCTAATAATTTCTTTTTCTTTTCTTATTACCTCTATTTAGACCACTTTTCTTCGATCTGAATAAAAATATAAAAATACGAAATACCTTATGATAAACGATGAGTTCAAAAAATAAAATTGATATTCCGGAAAATCAAATAAGCGTTTCAGCATATTATATATACCGAGAAGGTCTTTCTTATGATAAATTATGTTGGATACTCGCAAAAAAGGAAGCCTTCATCGAATTAGGTTTTCAAGAGGCTCCTAGAGAAACAATTATGAAAAGAGCAGAGCAAATTTATGAGGCTCAACCTCCCTACGACGTTTTATGTTGGTTAATTGGAGAAAAACATCTTTATATTAAAAAAAAGGAAAAAGGCGGCGCTCTAGAATCTATTCTTTCGGATTAATTATGAAAATTAATAAAAATTCTAAGGCTTTTTATCTCTCAAAAGAGGTGAATCTTCATTATAGAATTAATCAAATACAATTTCAACCTTATGATTGATTGCGTAGGCTTTTGCTTCTTTTTTGGTCTCAAACCGTTTAATTACATCATATTCCCCTCTAATCCTTCTGCAACCAACATAAACTTCTGTTATCGGGCGAGCAACCTCTGTTGCTTTTAAATAAACGCGGATTAAGCAGAACGATTTTTTCCCTTGGAGTTCCTGACATTTTTCACAAACCTCGGGACCTCTCGCGCAGTGGATTTCTGGAACTTCCTTGATTACTTTTATATATTCCATTTTTTCTACTTTAACTGACTGCGAAAGAAGTCCCCTACATTTATGTAGGGGATGAATTTCG
>CAZDJH010000102.1:0-10537 GCA_964505645.1 uncultured archaeon
ATGTAACCTTAAGAAGGAGAATATTAATCTTGATCAAAATACTTTATAATTACAATTAAGATTTAGGAATTATGTAATCAAATGAAAAATATGGAAAAGGAGAACATATATATCTTTAATTCGCAATTAGCGCTTCCCTATTTAGAATCCGAGGAGAGTGTAATCGAACAAATATTTAAGGTACTTCAGAATAGGTTCAATTTAACTCCGTCTTCATCTCAGAGGTTCATAGATTTGGGCGCTGGAGATGGTACAGTCATTATACATTGTGCGCTCAATTATGATATTCATTCAGTTGGAATAGAAATTAAACAATCCCTAATAGAAGAAGTAAAAGCCAGAATCAAATGTTTAAAAAAAGAAAAGAAGGAAAATCTTATTCAGCTCAACAAAATTAAGATCACCAAAGGAGATCTGTTTCAGCAATCTCTGGAATCTTTTGATTTTGTGTATATTTTTTCTCTCCCAACTATGCAGCGATTTCTTAATCACATATTCCAAACCGCAAAAAAGGGAACAATGTTTATTTCCTACAAGTATCCACTGGAAAGCTTTCCCTATATCAAAAGAAAGCACATAATTGATGTGAATATCCGAGAAAAGAAGATTTCCGCTTATTTTTATAGGAAAACGTTATAAAAAATCTCAGTTGATACGGTGGCAAAGGTGGTATATTCAAAAAAACCTTATATCTAATCTTGGGATCACGCCCCTTTTTAATATAATTACGATTTCAATTCATTCATATATTGCAAGATATCTCCAATATAATGTGACTCAAAAAATCCTTATTCAAATCATCTCGTTATCCTATGGAGATTTAATGGTTTACTCTTAATTATAGAATGGATCATAATGTTTACATAAAGAATTTTAATAGATTGGTCTTTCTTATCTATATAATATATCTACTTTTTTTAATGATTATTATACTTTTTAGTAAATAAACAGACTCTTCCTTTTTATATAAGCATGAAACTTTCTAGTAAGTATATCAAGATCCTATAAAAAATGGTATCGAATGTAAAATGGTTATTAATATATCCATTTCAAAAACACATATCGAAAAGTTTTTTCAAGAGGATCTTGATAGTATTCCAGTTAATGTACACAGCACTTGTTTTCACGAAATTAAATATACTTTTCTTTCCGAACTCATCTCAATCTTTTATCTTCACTCAACATATAGTTTTTTAGATGGATTCCATAATGCCCTAAACATCTTGGCAGACATTCCCGATACACGATTCGAGAAGGAGATCTTTACAGGGGGGAGGAAGGGTGGTAAATCAAGAGCGTATCAAGATAATAATAAGGGGCTAAATATCCCCCTCAATGAGCGTTTAAATTATGATATTGATAGTTATCTGATCCTCTTGGATAAGGTCCGGTTTTTGGTGGCGTACTGTAAAGGTCTCAATGAAAAAGCAGAATTATGCAAATTAGAACGGCGCTTAATGCTCATATATCTCAAAGAACTTAACCGAAATTAAACTCATTCTTTCCTATTAAACAAAAATCAAAACAGTCGTGACTAGTTCCCAAAAATTGGGAAAAACTTGGACACACTCCCATTATCTTGATATATCTCGAATAATACACCCGTTTCCTCTAACGACGGGTTGGGACACTTTGTCCAAGTTTATAGTTAGAGTTGATTTGAAGTTACATAAACTATTTATATCAACTTATCTTTGATGGAGATCTAACACCTTTAAAAAATTCGAAGAAGGTTTTAGAGAAGGGATTCAAGACTCATTAGAAGAGCCCGTAAAAGATTTCTGGGAAGGGGTCGTCAATCGATAAGCCTATCACCCCAGAGTATTTATCTTATCAGGAAATTAAAATAATGCAAAAGAGTATCATCATCAATTAAACAAAATAACTATGAGAAGATCACTTATTTTATTAAAGAATTCATGATTCCATCTACTAATATGGTTGGACTTAGTTATGATTATGAAGCGAGGATGCAAAAAGTCTATTCATTGATGGACAACCGAAACCTTGATTACATTTTCATTACAAATATTCAAAACTTATATTGGTTAAGCGGTACCTCCCAATATGGAACTCTGATTATTTCAAAGGAGAAGAATGCGACTCTATTCATTCGGAGAAACTTCTTCAAGGCGGAGCAAGAAGCGGTTCTCGAAGATGTAATTGAATTAAAAAAAACCTCCGAATTAAGAGAGTTTATTATCACAGAGGAGGGTAAAATCGAGGGATTGTCCATTGGAATGGAGCTTGATTCCCTTCCAGCGTCATATTTCTTGTATTATCAAAGTCTGTTGGAGGGGGCTGAATTTAAGAACGTAGAGTTATCCTTAAGAAAATTGCGAATGGTAAAAGATAAAAAGGAATTGGATATATTTCGAACGGGGGGAAAGATTGCGCAAAAGTCACAAGAGAGGATATTTGAGGTGCTAAAGCCCGGTATAAGGGAATACGAGGTCGCAGCGGAAGTTGTGCATGAAGCAATGAGGCATCAATCGGTCCATTTTAGTAATATTAATAATGTGTTTGGACAAAACTTTCTCATATTAGCGAGCGGAGAAAATCTGTATACTCCAAGTTATTTTCCAATCTTATCTGGAGATGGATTATCAAAGGCAATTCCATACGGGTATTCTGACCGAGTAATTAAAGAGGGGGACATCGTTATGTGCGATTATGCGGTAAATTTTAGAGGATATCATGCCGATCATGCCCGAACATTCTATGTGGGAACCTTTCCCAAGAGATTTAAGGAACGATATCTTATTTTAAAGAACGCATATGATGAAATTAAAGCGAATTACCTCCGAGCAGGAATCAACACGGAAATAATCTATGATAAAATGAAGGTTTTACTTGAAGAAGAGGGCTTAGGAAAATTCTTCCAAGGAAATGGTTATTATTACCAAGGGCTAGGCCACGGAATCGGATTAGAATTGGATGAACCCCCCGCGATTGTCCCAAATAAAGGTATTGAATTGGAAGAAAATATGGTTATTGCCTTGGAACCGAAGATTATCATTCCTGAATGGGGTGCCATAGATTTGGAAGATAATTTCATCATTAAGAAGGGGAAGCCAGAGCAAATTACAAATACCTCCTACTTATTTGAATGAATCCTCATATAAGCCGCTTCGAGGATTTTCGTTTTAATAAATCCTTAATAAAAACTATCTGAAAATTAAAAAAATAAAATACCTTAATATCAATCATGCTCAATCATCGCTTAATAACTTCGTTTAAAGACCCCGGTGGATTTATTACAGAAGCACTCCAATTTTTAAAAAGGCATGCTAAGGGAAAGAAGGTTTTCTGTGCCCTCTCAGGGGGGATTGACAGTTCAGCGACCTATTTGCTGCTGAAGAAGGCAGAGATCAATACGATTCCTGTTTTTATTGACCACGGTCTTATGCGAATAATCGATGGGAAGGAAGAACGGGAACATATTAAGGATCTATTTCCCAAAGTAAGAATCATTGACATTCGAGATGAGTTTCTTCCAAAGATTTACGGAGAAAAGGATGCAGAGCGTAAGCGGAAGCTATTCAAGGATGCATATTCTGAAATCATCAGCCAAGTAATAGTCGAAGAGAATTGTGATTTATTGGCCGATGGTACCATTCTTCCCGATATAGAAGAATCGTTTGGGGTTAGAATCGGGGATTTACAGGAAACAATGAGCATTAAAGAAGAAAAAAAGCTAATGAAACGGCATAAGGACGGTTTTATCAAGTCCCAGCACAATCTCAATATTACCTATGATGTCGAGGCGACTATCCAGCCCGTGGCGAGTTTGACAAAAATAATGGTGCGGAAGGTTTTAGAATATATGGATATGCCCCCCGAGCTCGTATATAGGAAGGCTTTTCCCGGTCCCGCACTCGCGGCAAGAATAATTGGACCTGTCACGGAGGAAAATTTAATTTTCGAGAAAAATGTGCACGATATCGTGGAACAGTCAATCGGACAGTATTATAAGCAAAAATACGGAAAATACTTAATCATTAAGGAAAACGGATTACAAGAACCATTTCAAGCGTTTGCAGCGATAAGCGAAAATATTGAACAGACAAAAGTGACGGGTATGATAAACGGAGCGCGAACCTATGAGTATCCCCAAATAATAGAAGGAAAATGGGACTTTGAACGATTAGTTTCGAAGGCTCGTGGCATTAAAGACCAAGCTCGGTTGTTCTACACCTTGGGAGGTAAAAAAGGCGGAAAATATGACGTAGTTATACGCTCAGTAAATAGTATTGATGCCCGAACTGCGGAAGTGACTCAATTGCCAATCGCGTTTCTGAACCGGCTCAAGGAGAAATTAATCAAATTTCAAAAAACAGGCTCCGTGTATTATGATCTGACCCCAAAACCCCCAGGCACAATAGAATATGTTTAATCTAAATTAATCTTAATAAAAAACTCTCATTTTATAATTTAACAAGACAACAAAACAAATGTCACCATCTACTTCATTGGTAGCAGGTAAAAAATAAAAGTTAGAAAAGAATTAAGTATTGAAAATAAATTAAATCTCACTGCCGCAATTCTCGCAAAAGTTAGATCCCTCTCGAACTTGATGACCGCAGTAGGGACAAAAACTCTTCTTTGTTCCCCCTACTTGCCGAGTGGGAGGCTTTTCTTCCTCTTTCTTAGGATGTTTCTGCGGTTCAAATTCCGGAACCGGTTGATACCGCACTTTTTGTCCTAATTCGATTTCACCAGTATCGGGATTGAATTTATACCTGACCTCTCCTTTATCTCTTAAATCAAGTAAGATCTGAAGGAGGTCTGAAGGTTTAATTCCCACTTCTAGCGCTAAATTCTCTAGCTTGTGGGTTCCTTGATAATTTCTATCCGCCAGGGCCCTGCGTACGTCCTTCTTATATTTATAATTTGTGTATACCTGAGAGAAGCCCCCGAGGATAATAAAAAAGGCGGGGATAAAAAGCCAAAAACCCCAACCACTTAATCCTATAAGATTAAATTTAGAGGGTAATGCGCGAAGTACAAGAGAGAGAATCGCAACGAAGAGGAACACCAATCCGCATCCAAATCCCCCTATAGCAGACTCGTATTTCTCTTTCCTATAATGCCTATCGTATTTTGTCATGTTCTTCAGACACTTATTTTTCTATATTTTTTATACTTATATAAAAAGAAGTAATCTTGATAATTAAAATATTTATAATCCATTCATTGAAAACTACGATTTTTAAAAAAGTTTTGCTCTATAGCCTACAGAGGCAAAGATCCTTACAGTTTTAAATTATTTTCCAGTAATATCGTAATAAGAAGGGGAAAAAAAGATTGCAAATAAAAATCTAAAAGTAAAGTTTATATATGATGTCAATCTTGTTTAACATGTAATTAAAACCTTTCAAAAAAAAGAGCGGTTAAAAATATGAATGAAATCGAAAATAGTTATGAAGGAACGATAGATACGAGTTATAAAAGCAAAGTGCTATTGAAAATCATTATCGGGTCAATTAGCTTTTACTTTGGATGGGTATTATTAACTGAACTTATTATTATGATTATAGATCCCCAACTGATATTCTTGATGATAATTCTTATCGTTACAACGGTTATTTTGCCTTTTCCAATTATGCTTCTTGTGGCAAATGTATACCTAAAGAAATATATAGAGAATTTCTCATATTCATTTACTAAAGATAACATAGTCATACATCACGGCGTTTTCACTAAGACTCGAGCAACTATCCCCTACAGTCGAATCCAGAATATAAATATAGTTAACGGGGTATTTGACAGAATGTTTGATATCTATACGGTAAAGATTGAAACTGCTGGAGCCACTGCAGCCGCCCAAGGAGGGCAAATGAGGCCAGAAGGATTTATTCCTGGATTGAAAGACCCCGAAATCGTCGAGAAAAAGATGAACCAAATGATAAAGGAATATGCGGGAATTCCCAGCGGGTTGGAAGATAAGGTCTTTGAGTCCAAGGAAGTGGCGTTTGATAACTTTATCTCCTACATCCTCTCGAAACTTCGTGAGGGTGAGCGGTTAAAGACATCGATAAAGGAGTTGCGAGGCGGAGCGGGATTATCCCAGGCAAGATTAGCAGAGAAGGTGGGGGTTCCCGTGCAGACCATCCAGTATTTAGAGGAGGGGCGCTATAGTCCCAGTTTAATACTCGCATATAAGATCGCGGATGCGTTAGACTGCAAAATCGAAGATTTATTTCAATTATCATAAGGAATTTTTTTATTTTTATATTCATTTCTTACTTTTTAGTTTTGTACTTTTCAAAATTAAGCATTAAAAGGATTAAAGGGATTTCATTTGAAATTTAGAAAGGTAATCAAATCACAAGTAAAAGAATTGAGAGAGAAATTGGGTCTGACCCAGCAAGAGTTAGCAGACCTTATTGATGTGTCTCGGCAGACAGTGTATTATCTTGAGCGAGGCGATTATAATCCCTCCTTAACACTATCGTTTCGAATAAGTGAGGTGTTAAATAAACCTTTAGATGAAATCTTTTACAGAGTTCCCGTAATTAAGGCCAAAATCAATGCTCTCTCTTTGAAAAAATTAAAATCGATTGCCAATGATTTAAATATTTCGTATGAAAAGTTAATCTCTTTAAGCGAGGTTAAGGAAGACCAATTGGAGGAGACCTTCGATAGCGGCTTCCTCAAGCGTGTTGCTGGGGCATTAGGGATGGAATTTGATGAGATCTTTAAGGATTAACCGATGATTTGGGGATATTGTAAATAAATAATAATAAATAATAATAAATAATAATAATAAAAATAAATAATAATAATAAAAAAGATAGGTTAAATTATACCCCCTATATTGGATCCTTGAACCATCCCTTGCTTCTTAGTCTTGGGGCGGATATTGAAATTATTGAAACCACTATTCAATCATTTCGCTTTACTTTTTTTCTCATCGCGATGAGGAGAACCGATATACCCACGATCATAGAGACGATGTAAAATTCACCGAACGGAATCGAATTAGGGGGCTCTGGCCCCGTGGAAAATGCCCATATCGCCGATTTAGTCGTTTCTTTCCCGTCTGAGGCATTGACATACCAGTAATAGGTTTTGTTGTAGTCCAGTTCCCTCCATACTACTGAAGCCGAGCCCGAACCGTCAGTCACGGTGTCTGTTCCAATTAAATTGTTGCTCTGATCGTAGAAATTTACGACCACATCATCTCCGTCTGCATCAGAAATATCTACCTTTAAGGAAGCATTGACACTCACCCCGGACGCCCCACTATTCGGGGAAGGATTGGTTATTACCGGTGCATGAGGTGATGGCGGGGGCGGCGGGGGATCTCCCGTTCCTTGTTCCCATTTGATGGCCCCCGTTCCGCCGTATATGAGCTCAATTTTCGACAAAATTCCGTTAGAATCGTATTCAATGGTATATTCGATGGGTTTTGACTGATTTATAGTATATCCCGTATAACTCGCATTGAGAAACCCAACATTATAGGCAACAGTAAACCCATTTCCCGAGAGAGAAAGAGTATAATCATCCATACTGAGATAAGAAAACGCACTAACATACATTTGGAGGGTAGAATTCATTACCAAAATTGCTGCCGTCCAATTAATATTCGTTGCAATAAAGGGTAAGATTGGCGTTGTCCATATCATAGTTGGAGAAATCGTTGTCGGATTAAAGAAAGGAAATAGTGAACTTAATTGAAAGGTTTGGTTCATTATCCAATAAAAATCCGAGAATGTCGTGTTGTCCCGAGCAGAATAGTTCATATACAATGCCTCAAAGTTTTGTCCTCCAGCAGAGTAATTAATTACGAATTGTATAAAGCTAACATTAATCATTCCCATCAATTCATAATCCGCTGTAATATTATAGACCGTCGCATTAGCAGAAAGTCCCGCTTCGCTCATAAGTGAGATATCATCTTTCGTAATCGGAGAAGACAGGAACATGCTAGTTTCAGTGGAGAGGTTAAAATCGTCATAAAATGTTTGGAACGTCGCATTATCGATGGTTGCTTGCCAAGTGTAGGTGCGCTCTTGAACGGCCGTGAAAACTGCCGTACTCCCAGCGTGGGAAGGCGGAATTATCGGTAGGAGCATCATTAAGGATATTATAATACATAAGACTAAAATCTTTTTTTTCATTGGTGTTCACCTAACTAATTTTGAATTTTTAAGTTATTAAACTTATAATATTTTTTATTCATTTTAAATACCTTGTTAGTACTACTTTATATGTATACTACCCTAAAAGCCCCCCATAAAAGACAGGTAACTATAACAATACGGATTGCAAGCTAGTTGTTATCAATATGTCCCGATAATACCCTAATATTATACAAATTTTTACATAATAAATCTGCTATTTTACATAGATACCTTTTAAATAATATATTTCACTCGAGAAAATATAGAAATGGAGATATAAGCAATGATTAAAGATGTTTTAATAATCAAGGACGGCTTGCCGTTAATCTCAAAGAGCTTCTCTAACGCGGGTAATTTTATTTCCAATTCAAATGATGTGCTCCTTATGTCAGGGTTTCTTTCCGCCCTCAGCTCCTTCTCAAAAGAATTCAAAGATTTGGGCTCTATTAACGAATTTAAAATGTCCGAATCGGAACTTAGGCTCGCATTTCTGAAACATCCCTCGATTCCAAACCTTATTTTTCTTGCCTCCTTTGATAAAACCACAAGTAGCGTAAATGTCCACAGGTTTCTACGGCAAATGTCCTACTCTTTTTTGAAGCAATTCGATATAAGTTGTATAGAAAATTGGGACGGGAACACAAAAGCCTTTAGTTCCTTTATCCGAATAATAAAGCGACATGCTAATAACATCATAAATGAGAAAGATGTGGATTTTAAGGAAAAAGTAGTGGAATTGTTCGATAGAATACAACAAAAGATCGATAACGTAGCGATTCATGAGGAAAAAGAGAAAATTGAAAAGAAAATGATGAAAGAAAGGAGAGAAGATAGTCTTTCTCCATTTCAACACTATATCCCCATTTCAAAGATCTCCGACTCGGTAAACCCAGATTTTTATTTAACGGGATCGAACTCTAAAAGGGTCTTAAAAAAGATTGATGGAAAAAAATCAGTTCAAGAGATAGGCAGAGATTTGAATTTATCCCCCAAAATAGTTCATAATATCTGCAAAAACCTCATTAAGCTGGGTTTTATTGAGTTATCAGAAAAATAGACTCACTTCTTATGCTCTTTTTGCCGTTCTAACTCCCTCTTTAACTCCTTTAGGTCGGTTCTTTCTGGTATTATTAGTAAAATTATTGCTAAACTTGATTTCCAGAGAGTTAGACAAATAAAAGTTTCTATTAAATTACAAGTTTCGATTAAAATCGATGCAACAATTACCGTTTATTGAAAAACTTATCCTTTTGGAAGTGGAATTCCTCGTAGGAGAAGAGTTTTTCGGGGTGGTTCTCGTAGAGTTCTTTGTAGATGGGGGCGTAATGGCGAAAATTACCCATGTACCATTCTTTTGAGTTTTTGAACCCGATGGGCGAATAAAACTTTTTTTCCACCAAGAGGTTATCGGAATTGCGATATTCCCCGCACAAAAACACGCGCACGCGGTCGCCCGAGATGTCGGTATCGGGCCCGCCGATAAATTTTTGCCCCGTATGGATAATGGAATGAAAATAACAGGCTTTGAGGTAATTACACTCGTCATTTAACCTAAAATATTCCTCTTTATCCTCCGGGTCCAAACCCCCCTTTCGAAGTGCGCTCTTTTCATCCTTAAGTGCCCTCCATCTGTCTTTCACAGCGAGCTGGATCACCCTCCGAAACCCGTCCCGTATTTTAATCAGCCGCGGGTGGGTCAGCTTATAGAGCCGCGGCGGTGGCAGCTCGCTCCTTGAAATGCGCATTTTATTCCCTCATTATATACATAGTAATTTGCCTATTTAAACCTAACGGTTGTTCTTAAACTGTGCCAAATATTCCATTATGGAGCGCAGCCTCAACTCGCCGGTATCTGTATCGTAGACGATATAGGGGAGCTCCAGCATTTCGGTACCGCTTTGCTCCCAACCCCAGATCATCCACCTCCACAAGTCGCGGGGGGCGGTTCTGCTGGACCCTTCCAGCTCGGGGGGGTTTGCCATATCGAAGGGAACTAACCTCCCCAGAAGGTTTTGTACATCCCCGTAGAGGTCGCCCTGTTCAAGTATTTTTTCGAACCACTCCTTTTCGCCCACCTCACTTTTTTCCGTTAACCGTTCCATAAATTCAACAATAAAGTCATTAAAATGGGGAGAGTCAAAGTCAAACCCGAAGATATGATCTCCGTTCTCGGGCGCGAGGGGTGTCCAGATCTCCGTGTCCTCTATGGGTGGTTTACCCTTCTTCGCTAAATGCTGATTTAATATATCCAAATCGATGTATTCGGACAGCATTTTCCCCTTAAATTCTTTCCTTAAAAAGGTTTGAAAATCTCCTCGGAAAAGATTGAAGTAACTAATAAAATGATGGCTTGCAGAGGTGAGCTCGAAGAGGTGGTACATCCGCGCCTGAATGAAGAGGTTAAA
>CAZDJH010000103.1:0-7625 GCA_964505645.1 uncultured archaeon
AAAAGAGGTGCACTGGTGCCATCTTTTTTTTAAAGAATAAGCATCTATTCAATTATATTATATTATTTATATTATAAATCGAAGTTAATTGGAATTCGTTCTTATTTATTATTATTTCGCTTTTATGAAAATGTATTTATATTACTCAATCATAATATTGTTATTAGAAATATATGAAATTAAAATTAAGAGTTAAATATGTCAGTTTATGAAAATAAGATTTGGAAGAAATCATGGGATTCCCATGTAAAGGATCTCGATCCTTCTGATTTTAATAAGACGTTTCTGAATCAGATGAAGTCTGTGTTCGAAGACTTTCCAGATAAAATGGTTTTTACGTATTTAGGAGTCGAATTCACCTATAAACAAATAGATGAATATTCCAATCAATTTGCGAACCTACTTATAGAGGAGGGATTCAAGAAGGGTGATGTGGTGGGAATTAATTTACCTAACACACCTGAATATGTCATTGCGATTTTTGGGGCGATGAAGGCGGGATGTTTAATTTCTGGCGTTTCTCCTCTACTTTCCGCAGTCCAATTGGAGTATCAAATAAATGATTTGGGAAGCACGGGGAAAAAGGTAGCACTGATTACTCTTGATGCGATATTTGCAGGTCATATAGTAAAAATCGCCGATAAGTTACCACAGATGAAACTTATCATTACGACTAGTATTGGCGGGTTTTTAAATCCCATTAAGCGGTTTTTAGGAAAGCTCATAGGAAAAATACCGAAGGGTGACGTTCATCCCCTTCCAGGCAAAAGGGTTGTCGAGTTCCATAAGGAATTGATTCAGAATTATCCGACTAAGGCCGAATATGTAGATTCTACCCCCGATGATTTGGCATTTATCCAATATACAGGGGGTACAACAGGACCACCAAAGGGAGCGATGTTAACTAACCGAAACATCATATCGGACATCATCATCTTCCAAAAATGGTTAAATTGGGAAAGAGGCGAAGGAACAGTCTTGTCGGGATTTCCTTTTTACCACATTGCGGGCGTCTTTACATGCCTCAATTCGCTGTATCTGGGATGGTCGCAAGTTTTAATCCCAAATCCGCGGGATACTGACCACATCATCGATGAAATAAAAGAATATCGCCCTAACGCCTTAGCTAATGTTCCTACATTATACCAAATGCTCTTGAAAAACCCCAGATTTAAAGAGATTGATCCAGATATCATTCAAGATGTAATTTCAGCAGCGGCACCTTTTCCAAAAGAGTCTCAAGAGATTCTTGAAAGCGTGATTGGAAAAGGTAAATTGATTGAACTCTACGGAATGACCGAAACATCCCCTCTCTCAGCCGGAAATCCATCTAAAGGAAAGAAAAAATTGGGCCACGTGGGATTACCGTTGACGAATACAGATTTCAAATTAGTAGACCCTGACAGCGGTGAACCCGTTCCGTTGGGAGAGCCAGGCGAAATTTGTGTCCGCGGACCAATGGTTATGGAAGGCTATCATAATAAGCCAGAAGAAACAGAAAAGGCCATCGATAAAGAGGGATACATGCATACGGGGGATATAGGGGTAATGGATGATGAGGGTTATGTTAAAATTGTCGACCGTTCGAAGGATATGATAATTGTGGGAGGGTATAAAGTCTTTTCTACTAAGTTAGAAGACAAACTTTCAGAACATTCCGCAGTCCATTTAGTAGGGACAGTAGGAATTCCTAATGAAGATCGTCCTGGATCGGAGCTTGTAAAAGCCTATATCCAAATTGATCCTGATTATGAGTACGAAGATAAAGAATCTCTTAAAGATGATATAATTAAATTTGCACGGGAGAATTGTGCGCCCTATGAGGTCCCCAAGATAGTGGAGTTCGTTGAAGAGCTTCCACTTACGACGGTAGGAAAAATAGATAAAAAATCTCTACGAGATAAATAGATGTTAAACCCTAAATTCATCAAATAATTTCTTTTTATTTATATTCTTTTTTTATTACAGATCATTTTTATTCTACTTCTATTCTTGTTTAGATATACCTATTTGTAAATTACTCACCCCGTAAAGGGGGTGATTTGAATCATTCGGCTGGGTCTTTACGACACTAGCTTCGTTCGGCTGTTCGAGGCATTCACAGACCCCCCATCCCAACGACCTCGTTAATTACGTAATATATGATATGGCAAGCATTTAAAAGCAAGCAGTCCTTTAGATTAGTAATTTACTATGCGATTCATCTGACCACTAAAAGGGTGAGTTTTCTCGCATTAAAAATGATAAATATGAAAGAAAAATTCTTAGAAAATAAGGGTGTTGTCATAACGGGGGGCGCGTCTGGTTTTGGCAGGGGTGCTGCGTATGCACTTGCGGAGAAAGGGGCGGATGTTGCATTGGTTGATATTAATGAGGAATTATTGAATGAGACCGCGCAAAAAGTTGCCGAGGAGACCGGGCAAAAGATAATCCCGATCCTATGCGATGTATCGGAGTCCGACCAAGTAAAGGCGATGGCAAAAGAGGCCCAAAAAGCATTACTTAACATTTATATCCTATTTAATAATGCGGGAATTGGCGTTGCCTACGGGAGGAATATTTGTCGGGTAAAGGAACGCGATTGGGATAGGATTATGAACATAAATTTAAAAGGGCAGTGGTTAGTTGCGAAAGCCTTTTGGAGAACCATGAAATCACAAGAATTCGATGATGTGGAACTCTCCGGTAAGATTATTAATACTTCCTCCACGGCGGGTTTAATTTTAGACCCCAATATTCCCGCCTATAGTATCACAAAAGCAGCCATCAATTCGTTAACTAAATTATTGGCAAAAAGCCTTGCTCCGAATGTATCCGTCAATTCGATTGCGCCAGGCTTTCATCCGACGGGTATTTATATGAACGACGAAGAGACTATGCGGGTAACGATGAAATACGGAAAGATTAAAGTCCCACTCCATAGATTAGGCACCGTAAAGGATGTGGTGGACTTGGTGGTCTTTCTCTCCTCACCCGCATCGAATTATATGACTGGAAATTGCTTACCTGTAGATGGTGGGCTCTTTAATGCGGGAAGGAAGCATGGGTTAAAATGGGAAGATATCGAATATTAACGCTTGCGTGACATTTTTATAAAAAGGAGTTGCATGAAAAGCGCTGCGCAAATTGTCGACCCTCATTATCTTATGGATATAAATTTTCCCCATTTTAATTTTGCCAGTATCATTAATAGCACCATTTTAGTCAAGCTACAAGGGAGTAAAATCAAATTTTCATATAGTATCTTGGGGATCGGAATGGGTTTATCTAAAATTTTACCGTAAAAATTTACATCAACCGATTTTTCTTCGTCCAAATATAGTGGTTTGGCACCCAATTCTTTGACTTGGTTGCCCAAATTATCTACTTGAAATACCAATCTCGTAAAACTCCCAACTGCCGAATTATCCATGACGTAAATCCTTTTATCTCCTTTCTAATTTTCTTAGAATATTTCTTTCATGATTTCTATTAAAATAATTTCTAAAAGAAATCTAAGAATATATTTCTATTGAAAATTAATATTTAAGATAATTGAAATATTAAATAACCAAAAAGAGAACTAATATTATAAAAATGAAATAAGAATATATAAGAACTAATTAGAAGCCCCGCTTTATTTTACGTTTTGTGGGTTTTATATCCTCCTCTTCTTCCTCTTCCTCTTCCTCTTTCTTCTCCTCTTTTTCCTTGGGAGGGGCTTCTTCTTGAGATTTTTTTGCCTTCTTCTTTTTTTTGGGCTCTGTTTTCGAGATTACGCCCGCTTTCAATCTCCTCTTGAGTAATTGATAGGCAACACCAGTACCAATTAATAGACCTAAAATAATTCCTGAGATTAGGCCAATCCATGGTAAAATATCTCTTATTATATCGGGAATAACTCTTATTTGTTGAGGTGCTAAACCATAGTCTGAGCCTAAGGTTGCGCTGCCTCCATCGGAATCTGAAACGGAAAGGTATACATACCATACACCAAAGACTAATTCATATGAGCTAATAGTAATGGTCACTCCTTGGCTATATTGCTTAGATACATTTATCCAATTATTATTAGAACCTAATAAAGAAACGGTTATATATTCAATGTTATCACTACCCTCTTTGTCAGTTAGATTGAATCCAAAGACTAAATCATCCCCGTAATTCACTGAAATGCGTTGAGAGGTTGAATATCCGTTAATTGTATAGCTAATAATCTCAGGAGCGTTATTCATTACTAAAATGGTCGAGGAATATGTACTGCTGTCCCCATAAGGATCTGTGGCTGTAATAGTTACATAATAGTACCCAATTGGGTTGCTTATTCCGATATGGAACGCAGTAGAAAAATTATTATAATCGTCCCGAAAAAGTGCATATTCAATTGATGTTCCCAGTCGGTCCGTGAAGCTCATGCTCACGGTTAAATTTTCCGGCTCTGATTCGAAATCGGAAACATTTAATGAGACAAAACTATTATTGACATTCGATCTCAAAACACTCCCCGGCAAATCGATCGTTGATTCAATTATTTCCGGGTTTTTATTTAGGAGTTTGAAGGTAAAATAAGTGGCTCTGACTCTACCTGTTGCCTCGGCCGTTAAGTTCACTTTTATATAATAATAGGTATTTAGATCTTCAAATACCGACCTTTTAATAGTTCTATTAAACCAATCGATGTTATTACCAATAAATAATAAATCTTGTTGGCTTGATTCGTTAGTTGCATCAACAATAGATACATCATATGTAAAATTATAACCAGAGATATTGTTGATAGTTAAGGCAACATCTAAGATATTGCCCACATGAAGTTCTTTTTTTACAAATGTTGCCGCATAATAATTTGATTCGACCATAAAGGTAGTTTTGGTTTCATTCGCATTTAACAGTTCATCTGAATTATCATATATTTGAAAAAAGATATCATGTTGCCCAGTGGGAATGTTATAGGAGGGTGTATATGTATAGGTGAAATTTTTTTCATCACCAGTGGTGTCATGAACCATATCATCAATAAATCCTGTCCCATCGGAAAACTTGAATTGTATCTTGGTATAGTTTGCGTCATCAAATTGGGTGGTATTTATTTGTACTTTAATAGTTTCAAATAACGAAATCACTTTGGTATCATTAATAAAAATGTTGTTTGATGTAATTGTTGGGTTATTACTAGAGGTTCTTATCTCTGAGTTTTGATCATTAACTGGGAAATTATGTGTCACTAATAATTGGAATGGCTGGCAAATAAACCCAATTGTAAAAAAACTCACAATAAGGATCGTGAGGATAACATTCTTCTTTTTCGATTCCATATCTTTTATCTCCTTCTTAATCTGTCAATTTTTACTTGTTTATTCTTTAAATATATAACAATTATTATTGGGACTACTATAGGTAATATATAACAGAGAACTAAATACATAACCGATAAATTAACTTTTACTAGAAATTGGTTTCGATAAATTTCATTACTATTTCCATCATATAAAAATACCGAATATGTTTTTGTGCTAAAATCATAGGGATTTAATGTGGGAATTACTGTCTTTATGATTGTATTCTCCCCGGGCAATAAAGAACCGGTAAAGCGCTTATCATTAATAGATAAGGAATAATCTTGAATGCTCTTTTTATTGCTTTTTATAACTAATATAAGATAGGCCGGGGATGCTTGAGAGACACTTTCAGAAAAATAGCAATCTATGACTTCAAAAGCGTTTATTAATTGTAGAACAATAGATTTATTATAATTTATGGTATCTCCCTTAGAGATTACGATATCTACTTCTATCGTATTTGAATTTATGTTTTCAGATATGATATAATCATTTGAGATGATAGTTTTCTCTTGCAAGCTTAATGAATACTCTTGATTTTGAACGTTTTGAATATATTCCCCGGATACGCTCAAATTAAACGATTGACTTGCATTTTGTAAGAAATTGGTGGCTGTTAAGTTGATTTCCACCACATCTCCCTTAACCACTTTGCTATCATATATCAAATTAGTAATCTGTAATGCATTTTTTACCTCAATTATCTTCATATAATCAAGATACACATCATTTCCGCTTTTTAAAAGGAAATGGAATGAATAATTACCTGGAAGGGCGTCATTTCTAATCATGAAGTTTCCGGTAATGTTATTTAATTGAGAATTATTTAACAGAAAACTTTGTGGACTATTAATTAATATCGAATCCGCCTCTATGGTGAAATTTAGATTGATATTACTGGCTCGAGTATTATTAACCTTAATCGTGATATTATGGGTAGTTCCTTGATAGTACCAATCTTCATCTTCTAATCCCGAATTATATCTAATTCCTGAAGTAATATCAAAAGATTTTGATAAGTTTTTAAATTCAAAGAAGCTCTTATTGACAAGGACAGAAATTGAGTATACTCCTATAGGTAGTTCATTGGAAATAAAATAGGATAATGTGTGGGTTCCATTTTCGTTAGTTGTGTTGCTAAGGGTATCTGCTATTGTTCCATTGGGATATCTAATGGTATAGGTAATAGTGGCATTTGGAATATCATAGGTCGCATAGATCGAGTTATAAGAATAATTTGTAGTAATCACTAGGTTATCTTGATCGATAATAAATTCCGGTAATTGCTCGCTTTTGTTAAAGGAACAAGATAGGCAGGAGTTCTCATAAGTTTTCAGAGCATACATATAGGTTTCACAAACCCTTAAGTTATATAGTAAATTTTTATCAGAGTCAAGTCCTGTATTAATGCTTTTCGATTTCGCGTATGCATTATAATTATAATCATAAAAGACATTTTCAAATGTATTGTATAATTCTATTGCGGCTTGATGGTAGCTCCCGTTCCCCGATATTTCAAACAATTCTAAACTCGCTCGCATCATCAATGAATTTGCTTTTAAATCGGCGATATCGGTTATATTATTGGACCAATCGTGTGATGACCAATTCAAATATGCTCCAAAACTTCCGAAGTCACACCATAAGGAAGAGTTTTGAATTTTATCGAATAATAGCGTTGCGTTCGTGAGATATTCGTCCTTATTAGACATTTTCCAATATTCGAGTAAGGTGATGACTCCTAGTGCGTTAGTTTCTAGATTTTTACTGTCATTTGTAATACTCAATCCTGAAGATGCGCTATAGTCATATCCCATATTTGTATTGTCCCAAAAAACTTCTGTTAATGTCTCCATTGTCTGATCCGCTAATTGTCCCGCCTTTAATTGAATATCATCATTTAATGCATCTGTCTGGTTGATTAGCAGATTAGCCAATACGGCATATAAATTGTCGATTGCATAAATCTCTCCCGTTGATGAATTAAAATGATAGAAAACTTTAGAATTATTATCCCAAAATTGGGTCGAATTAATAAGAGCAAAAACATCTTCAAGCTCATCCTTTGCTGAATCTATGAAATTCTCTCCCAGTAGGAAAATGGGAATTAAATTATCGATGATATATCGCCGATAACTGCTTATGGTTTTTGTCGTATTATCGACGGAGTGTATAAACCCATAATCATAAGTGGAGGTTCCATTATACCATAAAGAGGTGTTTTTAAGGGCTAAGTACTTTTCCAAGATCTGAGAGGGATTATAACCGTTAATATGTTTAAGTAAGGTGCTATAAAGTAGTAAATTA
>CAZDJH010000103.1:7635-10378 GCA_964505645.1 uncultured archaeon
ATATACCAGATCTTCGCTAATGGTCCCATCGGCAGTTCCCTCCCCAAAATAGGTAATGTTTTCACCTAAATCTGACTTGTAATTATTCTTAAAAAAAGCCCAAATATTAGAAAAATTTATCGTATAGGGGTCGTCCAACAGAGAAATGTCTGCGCCTCCTTGAGAATTCGGCCCACAATTAAATCCTTGGGGATCGTCTTCAAGTTGATACAGAGGATCGGACTTTAAAAGGGGGATATTTATCATTAGGGAACCAATCACTATTAGATTAATAAATAGAACCCCTAAGAGTATTGCAATTCCCTTTTTTTGGGTTTCTTTCCTACTTTTTAATGAAAATCTAAAATTTCTTTTATTCATCTGTACAATTCATTTGAAAATATTAGAAATATACTCTTTAAAAAATTCTTTCTTTAAAATTTTTTTCGATTCAGTAAAGAAATGAATTAATACCTATTTGAGAAGTTGCAAAAAAATGAGAACGTTAAATTTTACTTTTTTGTATTCTTTCTTGAATTACACGGGGGATCTCCCCTAGTTTGACACGAATTTGATCCATGGAATCACGCTCCCTAATCGTCGCGGCATTATCGTCCAATGAATCATAATCAACTGTAATACAATAAGGTGTCCCAAGTTCATCTTGTCGCCGATATCGCTTGCCAATGGACCCCGATTCATCGTAAAAAGAATTAATTAACTGATCTTGTAAACTCTGATGCAATTCCTTGGCGAGCGTGGTAATCTCCTCCTTATTGCTTACTAAAGGAAAGACGGCGACTAAATTGGGTGCGAGATAGTTTTTAAGCTGCAAATTAATGCGCTTTTCCTCTACTGAAAAGCTAGTTTCAAGTAAGGTGTAAATAATGCGGTCTATTCCATATGCGACTTCTAAAATCTGAGGAATCTCTTTTTCTTGCGGATCATCGCCCATGGCAATTGCAAAATCGTTATTTGAAAATTCTCCATGTCGTTGGAGATCATAATCTGTCCTATCATGAATCCCACAGATTTCAACCCAGTCAAACTGTTCCGTTTTAACTTCTAAATCCCATGCATCATCAGCGTAATGCGCACGCTCATTTGGACTGTGTTGCCGGTACCTTATCACCTCGTCGGAATAACCTAACTTCTTGGTTAAGTAATGGGCAATATAAAGGCAATAGGCATATGCGGGCTTCTTGAGGATCTTATTATTTAGTGCATCATCCAAGCTCCTCATTTTAGGTTCGTCAATATTATCCTCTTGAAGTCTCCAGTCCAATAGCGGCAACGGGGTATCCTTTACAGGCTCAAACTCCTTAATATCATATTCTTGTTCCTTGCTGATGAACATCTGTAATTCAAATTGGTCAAAAGATCTCATTCGAAGAACTCCTTGCCTGGGAGAGATCTCATTCCTATATGCCTTCCCATATTGAAAGACTTTCAGCGGATAGCGACGTCTCATTACCTGGTCTAAACGATTAAAGAGTAGATAGGTGGTAGTCGCTGTTTCCGGGCGCAAATATGCTATCGTCTCTGTCCCCACATTTGTTTTGAGCATTAGATTATACTCCTCTATTTTATCAAACGAGCTCCCACAACTTGGACAAGAAAGGTTATGTATTTTTATTAAACTTTCCATTTCTTCGAAGGAAAGCCCATCTATCATCTTGTCTGGGATTTTTTTTTTGAGAAATTTGTCTGCTCGATATACAGAATTACAATTATTACACTTTAAAATAGGATCGATGAACCTCTCTAAATGTCCAGAGGCCTCCCATACTACTTCAGGCATAACAGTTGGACACTCCACCTCCCCGAATCCTAAAGCATTAAGTTCCCTCCGAAAAAGAGATAGAATATTATTCTTAAGCGCCATTCCACTGGGCCCATATGAATAAAACCCCGCTAATCCGCCGTATATCTCCGGAGAGGGGCCCCAAATAAATCCTCGGCGCGTTATTAGGCTATTAAATGTCTTTATATTATCTTTAATCTGTTTCATACGAATTCAAATTAACTTTTTGGATCGGTAGTGTTTTTTTTCTAAAAAACTTGTTTGCGAGGAATGATATAGGTTAATTTAGCGTTTTCGCTTTATTTAAAGCTTGAGAGGTTTTTTATTGCCACTCATAATTAGAAATGCTTTCATGCGATAACCCGTAACTAAAGAGGATCTCTCATTACTATAAGCCTTTTTCCAATTGTATGATCTTTTCCTTTACCTCATTGGGAATGAGGGCCATTTTTTGTTTCCTATAATCATATGAGACGACTTTTGCATCCCCCAAGGCCGCAACCGTGTCTTTATGTGAGCTGACTAATTTGTAATCCATATCGAAGTTGTCTCCTTCGAGGCGGGATGTTTTAGCTCCAATGGAAATTGTATCCGGGTATGTTAAGGGAGAGATATATTTACAGCTTGTAGCTGCCAGAATGGGGCCAATCCCTATCCTCCTCATCGCTTCTAGAAAACCTACTTCCTCAAAATAGGCAATCCGAACGCTTTCGAAAAAGCGGAAGTATATAATATTATTTACATGATTAAATGCGTCCATATGTCCCCATAGGATGGGCAATTCTATTTTAATAGCATATTCCTTTAGCTTGTCATTCATATACATATTCTATAGTTTTGAAGTGAAAATAATTAATGGATTAATATAATTCTGTAGGTTTTAAGAATATGTTTTTTAAGATTAAACATACCATCAGTCTTACATCCCCTCCAAACGCTAACCCCCGTAGTCCCTACGGT
>CAZDJH010000104.1:0-10374 GCA_964505645.1 uncultured archaeon
TATTGATTAGAATACTTTATAATTACAAAAATAATTTGAAAAAAATAATTTGAAAAAAATAATTTTGGATTATTTTGAAAATACTAATGATTTATCGCTTATTATATAGGGGATCTTGCCCCGCAAAATCAGCAATTCAATTTCCCTTCTAACAATTTCGGGTTCAAGGTCAAGGTCCATATTTGATCGGAGGTAATTACTAAGAAATTCGAAATCGATTTTCTCATGGGTCTCAGCGAGTTTTAATACTCCATTGGTAATTCTCTTTTGGTTTAATAAAGACTCTGCATTTGAAATCAATTGGTAGAGTTTATGGGTAAGGCTATTATCAAAATCTCCGCGAATCTCTATTTCTTTTAACTTCGAAAGGATTTGTAGCGATTTCACATATTTTTCTTGCTTCAGAAGATCTTCAACTTCCGCTAGGTGTTTAATAAATTCTTCTGTATTCATTTTGATCTCTATTATATAATGGTATTTTATTTTATTAATTGAATTAGTAAATTAACATTAAAAAATAACGATTTTGAATGATAATTCCATATTTTATAATAGCAATGCTTTATAGAAGTGATTTATTTTTCAATACTAAAGAACTTAAAGAGTTGATTTAAAAATGGTAAATAAGGAAAAGATTAAAGAGGTAATCGAGAAAATTCGCCCATCTCTCCAGCGAGATGGAGGAGATGTCGAGTTAGTTGAGATTACCGATGATGGTATAGTAAAGGTACGGCTTCAAGGTCATTGTGCGGGCTGCATTCATGCGCAACAGACATTGAAATACGGAATCGAACGTGCCATTAAGCAGTATGTTCCTGAAGCCAAAGAAGTAGTTAATGTACCTTAAAAATGCACTACCCTTTTTTTTATACTTTTTTACATATAGACAATAAATTAGAGTAATTAAATTTTTATTATTTATTTCTTAAAGTTAGATTTAAAGGAAACGAATAATGTTTCTCTTCAGAAAATAGATTCAAAATGAATTTAGGCAACATTAATCTTAAATAGAACAAAATTGAGATAATTATCAACATTATTCGTGAACCCATATTAAAACCGTGAGTTGTAGGTTAGCGTGCATTCGGTAATACCTCGTTAATTACGTAATATATGGTATGGCAAGCATTTAAAAGAAAGCATTCCTATAGGTTAGTAATTTACTATGCGATTTATCTGACCCTAAACGGGTGAGTTTTCTCGCATTAAAATGATAAAAGTCCACCAGATTAACCTTTATTCTATTTAAAACTTTAGTAAAATAAATTGGGAAAAGTCAAATGGAGAAGACGGATTTTTAGTTGGAGCGGATAAAGTAAATTGGTTAGCGTAAAGTTTAATGGGTTAGAGGATACATAAAAAGAGAAACGATAGATCTCAAAGGTATTCATTACACATAATTAATGGTTTTAAATGATAATGGAACTTTATTTGAACGCTATATAATTAAATTAATTAGAAATTGCGACTTATACAATTATAATTATTTAGATAAAATTAAAAACATTATAAAATGACGGACGAAACTGAACACGAAACTGAGAATGATTCTTCAGTGTTTAAAAAGGAAGAACAAGAAGAACCGAGGAAAGAAGAAAAGTCGGGGAAAAGGACACAAAGGCAAGTATTACAAGAATCATTAGGATTAGCCCCAGGGACAATTGAAAAGATTGAGGAAAAGTTATTTATTGCGCGCTTTATAGACTATTTCTCCGAGGAATTGTTTGACTTTATGCATCGGGATAAGGCTATCAATAATTATAAGGATCAGATAAAAGAGAAGATTGAAGCTTATGCCAAAGGAACCGAAGAAGAGAAAATACTGAAGCAGAGCTTCGAAAACAAGCAAATCCTAAGCATTGTCGATCAACTAAAATCTAACACCGAAAAATTTGCATCAGAAAATGGATGGAATACATCGGTGGATAAAAAAATACGCAATTTTAGTCTTCTCACGACAATTCCGATGCTTGCCTTCCTAGTAATAAATACCATTTTAGACCTTTTAAATTTAATAAGTGTTCCATTTACATTTCTCCTTCCAATTCTGTGTGTATTTTGTTTTGTACCTCAAATCGTTAAAAGCTATTATGCAAATAAATGGTATAGTTTTAAGGACGATAATAAAATGGAACTTTTTGAAAAGAATCGCAGCGATATTATGATTCTGAAAAATTTTGCCGGGGAAGTTTTAGAAAATGTAAGATCTAATCTTATAGAACATAAAGTCCCTCTACAACTCATAAAGTTTATCTTAAGCAGTCGTGATTATGAAACGGTAAAGGTTATTAAGAAAAAGAGCCAGAAAAACGTAACGCAATATTTAGTCAATTTTGCTTATCCTCTTGATGTGGAACCATTCCCTATCCCCGCAAGTTTATCCCAAATGCAGACACAAACGCCTGAGGATGTCGAGAAAAATTTTGTTGTCTTGGAAAATATTAAAATAGAAGATGGAATCATTAAAGAGTTTATCCCAAGCCTAAAAGAAAAACTTGCAAATGATATAAACAAAATGCTTAACAAATGTGATTTTGTTAAAGCCTCTGAGGATTTGGATACAATTTTACCGAATTATTCCCCAGAAATGTCAATCTATTGCAAATGTGGAGAGATGGTGGAGATCGAAAGTGCTCGAATCGCCAACTGGAAGGGTGAGTTTCAATTCTATTTATTTGAAGGAAGGACTTGTGAATGTGGAGAGAAAGTTTATGCCATCTCTCTAATGGGACAAGAACAAGAGATTCCAAAAGAATTAAGTAACATATTCTAATTTCTCTCTTTTTTAATCATTTTTCAATAGTTCTTATTATTTTCTAAAGATTAAATAATTCTTACATAAGAGTAATAATACTACTCCTCAACCTAATCATTCAATTGGATAGATATAATAAAGGAAACGCGTCATAAAGAAAAGGGCATTTCTAGAAAAATTAACCCCTAAAAAATCGGGGGAAAAAGAATCTGACCTCATTGTAATACTCCAAATCCCAAATATTTTAAAATTTGCTTAAACTGTAGAAAATAACTGGATGAAAGGAAAGCTCCTTCAAAAACGGAATAAATCAATTTATTAAAATTATTTAAAAATCACTGGCAAATAATTTTGAAAAATACTATTTTTTTATTTTATTATAATAATAGTTTAATAACTTATATCCTCGTACTGCTCGCTCTGGTTCGTTATTAAATACCGGAATTTTTAGTTCTGAGGCACTTTTTATGACACGACGAGCACCTTCTTCCTCTGCTTGAATTAGTGTTGCAATAATTGGTTTTTTCGGATACTTCTTTTTTATGCGTTCAAATATCCCAAAATCAAACTCAATTTCGGTGAAGAATTCAAGGGCTAGAATAAGGCCATCGACTGACTCGTCTTTAAGAAGCGTTTCTGAAGAGGTTTTATAGATTCCACAGACTTTTGTCCCTATAAACTTATCGGGGGGCCAATAGTCTACAGGATTACCCGATCTACAAGTCGAGCCTCCCACTTTATTTAAGATCGTTTTCCTATTATAATTGTTTAATTTCGCCAAGGATAAGTTTTGTTTACGCATCTCCTTGGCAATGATATGAATAGCACCACTGCTAGGCCCTATTAGACCAAGATTTGGCCCATGAGGTTCCGGACACCATAAAAAGATTTTAGCAAAAGAAAAGAGTTCGATATAATTATTTACCTTCAACCCACCTGCGCCCTCTAACTGCTGTTCCCTTTCCTCATTTTTCCCCACATAAAAGAACAAAATGGGCTTAAATGGTGCGCATTTTTGAACCGCCTTAAGTAAATCTTCCGAGATTTCCCTTAAAAATAACATAATAACTTGAGTGTTTGGGTCTTCGATAAAGTAATGCAATACATTAGATTCCTTGATGAAGAAGCATTGTCCCAAGTGTATAACTTTTGAAATTGGTAAATCTTGCATAGGAGACCACCACCCTAAGGCACCAGCTAAGCCCCCAGATTGTGCTATAAAACTTGCCCTTGTAGGGGTATGTTTATTTTTACTGAGGATATGTTGCCGTACGGGAATAATGGATGTTGTAAAGTTATTAATGAAGTTAATACATCCAATCATCGAAGGCCCCATATATTTTACTCCATATTGGTTCGCGATTTGATTTAGATGATTAATAATATTCCTACTCTCTTGCTCCGAGACTAATGGATATTCATAATCGACTTTTAGATCCGCTTCAATTACGATATTTTTTATGCCAAACTCAGCCAAACTCTTAAAAATTTTAAGAATATTTGACCCCACTACGATGACCGCAAGCTCTGGAATCTTAGGTAAATCTTCTAATGAATGATATGATTTAATACCTAAGACTTCGTCAGCATTAGGGTTAATAATATAGATCTCCCCATGGTAAAATATTTGCAATAAATTCTTGAGTATAGTATAGGAAAAAGTTGATTCCTTTCTGGAAGCACCGACGATTAAAACCGACTTCGGATTAAAAAATGGGGTGAGTTTCATTTTTTGTTATATAATAATCCTTTATATTAGAATAAGGAAAAAGGAATAATTTATTTTTTTATTAAAATTTAAAAATTATGTGATTATTATATCGGTTTATATCTTATTCTCCATCCAATTATTTGGAGTTACCCAAACCCAAACTGCTTATTATCGCAGAAAGATAATTGAGAAAAACTTACATATAAAATAGGGATTTATCTGATATTATTCGATTGTTAGCTTTAATTGCTAAAGGAAAAGATAGAAAGGTAAAGATGATTAAACGAAAACTGATTAACTTATTTCTACTTTGTAAAGCGGGATTTGCATTCGCTTGTCAACATCGTATAGGGGTAATCCGGCACGTTTTAAGATCTCCGCTGTTTTATATTTCAAAAGAACCGTCTGGCAGGAGCATGGAAGCTTCGCTGATGCTATCTGCAGTCGCTTTTTTGCAAAATCCAAAAATTTCATGGGAAGTGCCAATTCTAAAACTACTTGGCCGGCCTTAACTCGGGCAGCAACGGTAGTCGCACGTCCGAAGGAGTTTCGCATGCCGCTCTGCACTCTGTCAGCGCCCGCGAAAGCCAACATTTTATTTTCTCTGATTTTATGGAAGGGTTTCGGTCTAATACGTAGGCGATAATTTTTCACACCGATTTTTTTCATAATCTTAGCGTTGACTGCTACTCGCATCGCTTCTAAAGCACTAGAGGAGATTTGAACTTGCTTGTCCACCTTGAGACCCACTACGATTTCAAACGTGGACCATTCTCGGTCTTTTGCCCCATTCCAGAAACGATTAATCTTACTTTGAGCTCCGCCTCGAGCAAACTCACGCCGTCTATTAGATGAGCGTTTATACTGATAAGGGCGGTTTTCCCACTTTCGATAACAGTGCCAAGGCCTCTTAGTTGCCATTTTAATTTTCACCAAAAAAACTAGATCAAATCTATTTTTTAATAATGTTAAATATCTAAAAAACTTTCCGTAAGCTTGAAAGAATACTTTTTGATCTTCTCAACGTTCTGTTCTCCCAATTCAAGAGGATTTCATTCATAACCCCTTTCAGTCGCCTTATTTTCAGAAAAAGAATTGCAAGTAAGTTGGTCAAGCCCAGCAGTTTTCCGAAAAGATTGTATAGCTGAAAATACTTTATAATTACGATTTTTTGAAAAATTATTTTTGAATAAAGTCCCATTTCGGGGTAAAGCCCTTATAATGAAAGTCCAAATAATCCATGAACTTGTCGTGTTCGTGTTTATATTTAGGGGCGTAGTGGTTATAATTTTCCTCGTACCACTCCTCATATATCTCGTACTGCTCGAGTGAAACGAAATGCCTATGAAGCACATAAATGGGCTCATCATCGGTCCCGAAGCACTTCACGGAGTAGACGCGGACGCGGTCGCCCGATACATCCCCTCCGAGATGCCCCCGCCCGTTAGAAATAACGGAATTTAAGCAGCATCTTTTAACGTAATTGGCCATGCGTGTAAGCTGGGAATACCGCTCTTTATCTTCAGGCGCCAGCCCCCCCTCCCTGAGCCGCGATTTTTCGTCCAACAGAGTTCTCCACATATCAATTACGGCAAGCTGGAACACCTTCCGGAATCCGTCGCGGATCTTCCTCAACCGAGGATGGGATACGCGATAAAAGCGCGGCTTGGGCAATTCTTTTTCGGTTATCATCATCTTATATATGGTAATTCACCTATTTAAACCTATGGGTTCTTACAAGGAAACCTAACTTTAGATTTCCTGTGACTCTCTGGTAGGCTCGGGGTTAAGCAAGTCGAATATGGAGAGCAGCTCGATGCGCTGATGCTCATCGATGGCACAGAAAACGCTGATAAATCTCGGGGTGATTTTCAACATATTTGCGAAGCGGGGATTCATAAGGTCGGGGGCCTCGCCCACCCAGCTGTATTGCTTCACCCGTTCCATCAAAACCTCGTATTTATCCCTGTAGAATTCGGGTTGATCAAGTGTCTCTATAAACCAATCATCCCTACTCATTGTCTTATAATTGCGAAGCCTATCTATGAATTCTACTATATCGGTTCTAAATTGCGAACCCTCGGTACGGTCAAAGTCGAACCCGTATTTCCCCCTGTCGCTTCCGAACGGGGAGGCTCCCCAGAGCGGCATCGATGTGATGTCGAAATCATCGGGGAGGTCGTCCTTGAACTTTTCCTTCCACTTGTCCCCGATCGCTTCAAGCGCCCCCGACTTAATGTAATGTGCCAACGTCCTGCCCTCGAACTCGTCCATCAGCTCCTCCGCCGTGGAAAATTCCCTCTTCCCAGTCACGATCTCGTAGAGGTGGTACATGCGCGCTTGGATGATGAGGTTGCAGGCCTTTATGAACCTACCGTGGAGCTCATAGTAGTGCGCCGGGGTGGAGATCGGGGCGAGCATGAACTTGAACGGGATGTGGTCCTCCCAGATGCTCCTATCGTGATCTTTGATAAACTTGTACATCATCTCGAAAGATGCTTCCCCCTCGAGGTGGTGCCGAACCGCACCTGGTCCCTTGCTGAGCGGGCCTGCCTTACCGGTAAGTTGGTTTTCGGACATGAAGGAGCATAAATACGGATCGAGGAGCATTGTGATCTTGGCGAACTCATACATCTGACGCACATAGGTAGTAGGCAAAAGGAAAAACACGGAATGCGAGGCACTCAACCCAGAGATATCTGATGTAAGTGGAGCTATACGTCTATACTTTTTAAGTTTAGAAATCTCAGTACGGAAAAACCTCCTATCTAGCCCTTCTAATATGCCTATCAACTTTGAACACAAGAAGGTCCCAATAGGAATTCTGGATTTAAAAACACGCCTAAATAAATCCCTATCTCTTCCATTATCAATACCACGACCCCTAATAAGAGGACCGAGGGAAGTAAGAGGAAAGACACCCCCGAATATAGGAATAATGTAACTATTCAAATTTGAGGTTTCTATATAGTATTCATTTAATCTAACAAGAAGATCAACAATCAACTCAAATAAGACCCTATTTTCTTTACCTCCTAAACCACTTTTACTGGCAAAATGAGGGTGTAATTTTGATAAATGTCCATCGCGAATTAATTTTTCGTGAATAAATGTTCTCACTTTCTTTTTAAAAGACCCGAAATTAAGACCATATTTAAATGGAATCTCACCTAACCGAGAATAGTCAATAAAATGACACAATATTAAAAAATTCATACAATCATGTAATGAATTAAAAGACTGCTCTTGGAAATAAGTAGAATAGACATTAAGTAAAACTTCAGATATCCATTGGTGACCCTTTAAACCATGAGCAATATCATGGGGAACATTTAAATAATTGTATAAAAAAGATAATATTTCATCGCTATCTTTGGAAATCTTTAAATGTTTTTTATTTTGAGAGATAAGCTTTCTCACTTGATTGATAACATTCCGATAGAAAAATGTAATAGCGTTTACCTGATTATCAGACAATTCAATCAATTCTTGATTCTCTTTAATTATTTCTAACTGACTTCTTAAAAATAATTCACTTTCTATTAAAGTATTTCTTTGAATGGTACTTGAACCCTTGTTCCATCTTCTTAAAGTAGGCTCAGATAAAAAATATAATTTAGAGAGATATAATAATCTTGGCCCATGCAACCTCTTTATTTCAGAGAATAAATTCAATAAATTATCTTGTGGACTACTTCCCTCTTTAATAAGTCCGTATGCTTCAAATAGAATCTTAAATCGGTCAGACATACCATCTCCTTTACCTCCTAAAACTTTCTCAATCTGAATCCTATCATCCTCATTTATCGATACTACTTCACCAGTAAGACGTTCTTGAATAAATCTTCTAGCCTTTAATTCATCTTTACCCCTGGAACTAACATATATATAACCTAGCAATTCACAGCCAACTTTAGGTCCGCTTACCTCTTCACCATACATAAAATGGCTTGCAATCTCATAAGATGTAGAGTATCTATCCGCTTCAATAAAAACAGTTTTAATAACAGTCTTAAGACCTTCGTAAAACATTTTAAATGTTCTTATAAAATCCTTTTTAAGAGCAAGAAATCTTAAATTTTCCTGATAAATAACCTTGGAACCTAAAACACTTTTAGTTAAAAACATAAGATTTAGCAACTTATTTTCATCTTGAGAATTAGTTATTTTTTTTTCAATTATCTCACTAAGATCTAACTCCCCCAAAAGTTCAAGAACATTGATCGAATCATCCTCAACATCAATAAATTTATTATCAAAAACAATATCAATTAATTTATTGGAAACATATTTAGAAAAGTCAAGAGAATTAAAATTACTAAAAATATAATCTTCAGTAGATTGCTGCGAGATCCGCTGCAACTTATCTTGGTTTTTCTCGGTATGAACAACTTCGAGCTCTGTTTCGACTGCTAAAAGTTTTGTTATCATCCCTCTTAGCCACTCAATATAGTCCGGATCGAGCTCTCCGTCTTTTTTTACATTTTTTTGATATCTTTGTTCGTAAAAGAACATTATGGTGGTCTTTTCATCAAGCCCAAAAACCGATTTATATAAATTATTATACTCTTCCTTCGTGTATTGGTCTTCCAAAAATGTTAATCGATGTTCTAATTCCATACAACGATCAAGCTCACTCGCAAACATGTCTTCCACTTCGGTTCTTGATTTCCCTTGGAATGGATTTATCTTGTTGGGCGACATACCGCCCCATGCGGTAAGGTGTTCCACCGGAAGGCCGCGTTTTGAACCCCAATGAATCAACCCCAACATCGAGTCGGAAAAGCCCAAGTATCCCGGGTAAATTTCCGCGAAGAGTTGGGAGGCGAGGGGGTCGCGGTTAATGATGGCTGTTTCGAGGGTTTGTATGTCCGAAAGGGTTCCCGCGATGCTAAACTTTCCCTCTATACCCAACAGCATCGTATTCCCGGTGTCCGCGATGAACTTGTTGACTATCCGGCTTTCTCTTTTTGAGACACGGGTATATTATCGAGACACATCCGCGCAAAGCCAGCGGCTCGCAGTCGATCCGCCCCTCATACGCGATAGGTTCGCAGTATCAATCATCAATCGACGATTACTACGAGCTCAACAGGGAGCGCCCCACGGAAGTGGCTTGCGATGTTCTTTCCCGTGAGTCTCGGGGTCCTGAGGGCCTTGAACGATTCGAGCGGTTATTCGTGGAACAAGGGAACTCTTCTGAATCAAGGGAGATTCAAACCGACTCCGACCCCGCATACGAGTTAGAGCCCGCCTACGATTCATCCCCGGGTTCCGGCACTTCTAATGATTCGGGTTCCATTTCCAATTCCGCTCCCGCTCCCCCTTCCGCTCCCCCTTCCGGTTCAGATTCGGCTTCCGCTTCCATTCCCGTTTCTAATTCGGTCTCCCGCGAGCAGATTTTAGCCAGTCTCGTGGAGAACGTCGGGCAATATTTTGCCCTTCTCGCAAGGATCAACAGGCTCATAGGCAGTAAACTCTATGAGGATGCGCTCTTCTTAGAGCAAACCGCCGTGCGAAAGTTGCTCATAAACCATTACGCCCAATGCCACCCCGATGCCACCTTCCCCGATTCTGCCACCCAGATCGAGCGTGCCGTTGCGTTTTTTGCGGGTCATTTCGAAGCTTCAAATGTTATTTCCGAAGAGGTACTGCACTCATTGGTCGGGCTCACCGCAAGTTCAGGTGCAGAAGAGATCTCGAGGGACACCATTAGGTCCCATCTCGAGCAGAACTTGGAGGCGCTATTAGGTTTTCTTCATACATTGAGGCGGGAGTTAGAATCTAACAACGGAGGTGAGCGTTAGGAGAATGGGGCAAGGTCAAAAGATTGATTTCGGGGCTTCGGGGCTCTCCAACATCATAGAGCAAGCGTTATTTAACGTCGAGCGGCTGAGAGACCTCAAAA
>CAZDJH010000105.1:0-10349 GCA_964505645.1 uncultured archaeon
TTCAGAAAATATTTTACATACTAAAGATTTTTTAGATAATGAATATTTTATAATGTTATAAAATCACAATACTAAATGAAACACAATGTATACACGAGAAGAAATGAAAGAGATTCTTAAGGAGAATTGCGTGAACCTTCGATTTCACGCAAGAGGCGGTCAAGGAGGTGTCACGGCATCGAATCTGTGCGTTGAAGCGTTTTATGGGTGGGGTATATGTCAGCCGCGATTTGGTGCAGAGCGGATGGGCAGCCCAACCCAGAGCTATGTGAGATTAAGCTTGAATCACGATCTTATTCGATCTAATGAGCAAGTATATGCCCCCCAGTTTGTATGCGTACTGGATCCTTCACTAATCACCGAAGTTGATGTTACGGCAGGAGTTCCGAAAGGAGGATGGTTAATTGTAAATACAGAATTGGCTCAAAATGAAATTCAGGAGGTTGTGGGGCGAGAAGACATAAACGTTGCGACTGTAGATGCAACTCGGATAGCTATGGAAGTTTTAGGGCGAAATATCACAAACACCATTATTCTAGGAGCATTAGTAAGGGTTTCCCATATATTCAGTTTTGAGGAACTCTCTGACGCGGTAATGCAGCGATTCAAGGATAAGATCGCGGCAAAAAATGTGGAAGCCATCCAACAAGCTATTGAGGATACTTGCGTCTATGATATCGGTATCGATCCCGATTTCACCGTAGATACCAAGATTGAATGGCAACAGCTTGAACTGGGGTTGCCAGGATACACAGAGGTTGATAAAGCGGGTGTATGGTACACAGATGAAGATGTAATAGAGATCGGTAGCGATCAAGTTAATACAGGCTCTTGGGGCGAATGGGATATAATCTGGGACGGAGAAGCATGTACGGATTGCGCCCAATGTTGGTATATCTGCCCCGATTTTGCAATCATTCGAGAAAAAGGAGACGACGGGAAATATCATATGGCTGGCATTGATAAAGAACATTGTAAATCTTGCCAGAACTGTATCGAAATCTGTCCCGTAAATGCGATCTCCAAACAAATGAAGCAAGGTCCAGCAGCATGTGCCGTACCCGAAGATAAAGTAGCAAAGGAGGCGAATTAAAATGAGTATAGAACCTATGAAATTATTTTTTAAGGAGATAAAGGAACCAATTGAAACGACGATGATTGGGAATTATGCGGTAGCGGGAGCAGTCACACAGACCGACCCAGATGTAGTTTGCGCATTTCCTATAACCCCACAGACGCAATCGGTTGAAGGTTTGTCTGATGTCGTGCATCAAGGACGTTTGGATGCGGCATTTGTAAATGTAGAATCCGAATTGGCGGCAATGAGTTTTTCTACTGCTGCTTGTGCCGCAGGTGCGAGAACCTTCACCGCCACGGCATCGCAAGGGTTTTTATTAATGACGGAAGCCCTTCCCATGGCCGTAGGATGGAGGGTTCCGCTCACGATGATGATTAGTGCACGGGCATTTAACTCTCCTAACTTATCGATCTGGAATACTTGGGAATTTACCGAAACCAACTCCGAAATCGGATGGAATACCATCGTATCGGAAAATGTGCAAGAGACCTACGATGCGGCCATCCTATCCGTAATGATTTCTGAAGATTCGCTCTTTCCAACAATGTTCGTCCACGATGGATTTATCATTTCCCATTCAGTCCAAAATCTTACGCTCATCCCTGACGAGACGGTCAGAAAACTAACACCGAAAAAACCGAGACACCGCATTACCACGAAAAAACCGGGCACTTGGGGTGGAATCGTGACTCCCAGCTACTTTATGGAATTCAGAAAGAGTTTGGACGTTGATAAGGAACCCGTCTTGGGTATTATGGAAGATGCATTTGACCGATTTGAAAAGGCGACGGGACGCGAATATAACCTTATTGAAACTTATAACCTCGATAATTCCTCGAAAATGGCCTTCGTCACAATGGGCTCCATGTGCGGTAATATTATCAGCTGGATGACGAAAAATCCTGATGTAGGTTTGATTAAACTTCGAACATTTAGACCATTCCCACAAGAACAATTGCGAGAACTTGTCGAAAAATACGGGTTGGAAAAGTTGATCGTTCTGGAAAAATCGGATTCATTGAATGGAATGCTACCTCCATTTTCCATGTCGATAGCATCGGCTTTATATCCTCTCGGGACTCTTTTTAGGAGTTTTATTGTTGGGCTTGGTGGTCGTGATGTTACCAGAGATGAATTGGATATAGCAAAAAGAAAAATGGAAAATGTGAATGATATGAACGGGAAGTTATATATGTATCTCGGTGTTCGAGAAACCAAGGAAAAGATCTATGGGGTGAATAGATAACATGTCAAAGGCAGATAGAAACATTATTAAAATGGAAGATATTTTAGATCGCAAAGGAAAATCGAACGCGCTGTTTCTAAACTATGACAACGAAGCTTTTATGAATACAGGGATACAAGAATCGGGAGGGACACCCCCGTATGCTTCTACCACTACGGGACCAGCTGGAGAAAAGATCCCGGGCAAGGTAGGAGTTAAACAGGATTTGGTAACACCATTTGCATTTTACGGTGCCAAGAGTTTATTTCTCGCCACGATTAACCCTGCGTATCCTATAGACTTTATGGGTAAGATTATGGATGCTATGAAGTCTAATGGGTCGGGTTTTATTCAATCCTATAGCGATTGTATGAGAGGGTGGAGACATGGAGCAGAACAATCGGTAAATATCTCAAAACTGGCAACAGATTCGGGATATTGGCCACTTTACACCATCCGAGTGAAAGAAGGTGAACCTACCTTTTCCTATTATAAAGGCTTAGATGTGGATAAGGATAAATTCGTTGAATATCTTAAAACCATGGGTCGATTCAAGCATTTATTCCGCCCGAAGTTCAGGGAAAAAGAGATCAACGAGATGATTTTTTACACCGAGCAGCGAAACAAACGACTCAAGGGGTTAATTGAGCAATTTGGTGCCGAGAAACCAAGAGAACTTTATCGAATAGACAGAAAGGCACTGGAGCCGCAAGAACACCTCTTACCGGGTCATGGATTATGTCCGGGGTGCGGAGCAGGAATGTTTTTGAACCAGATGGCAACTGCCGCCTATAAGGTAGCCGGAAACAATGTGATCTATGTTAATAATACAAGTTGCAGCGAAGTTTCTACCTCTAAGGATAACGTAACATCTTGGAAGGTTCCTTGGGTTCACCATCTATTCGAGAGTGGCGCTACAGTGGCGGACGGTATCTCGACAGCCTATAAAATTCTCAAATTAAAGGGCTTATTCGGCGAAGAAATGGAAGAAGATGTGCCTTATGTGATCCACATCGGCGGTGATGGTAGTACTTACGACATCGGATTCCAATTCCTCAAGGCAGCATTAATTCGGACCAGTAGTTTCATGGAAATGAGCGATTTGTTAAAAAACCAAAAATAACCTTACTTTTTTTTACTTAACTTTTTTTACTTTTTTGGAGCAATTTGAATTTTTAATTTTTTAGATTATTTCTTAGAATCCTCTTTAAAGATAATCGAAAAAACAACATCAGTGAAATTAATTATAATAAAAAACATTAGGCCAACAAAGTGCAAAACTTATTGAATCTAAGGGCGCAAAACTAGGATCAGAATAGGTATCCTACTAACAATACAAAGGTTTTTTATAATATTATGAACATATTTACTTTAAAAATAAATCAATGTGAAAAAATATGGCAGAAAAAAAATACAAGTCCTTTATCAAAGATTTGGAATCTGGCACTGCGAAATGTGAAATGTGAAATTAAGATTAGTCAAATTCATGAGATATATGATGCCCTTTTTACTTATTTTATAAAACAAAAGGGGGTAGGTGATTCTGAGTTTTTAAATCTTATTAAGGAAAAGCTTAAAGGGTGGTGCCCCAAATGTAAAACGATAGTACCTGGAAATATTATGAGCATGGTGGCAATGCAACAAGATGGGACCTTTTCAGGAGCCCTTATGGGTTCTTCTGGAGGTACTACTTCATTAATTAATGGAAGATGTCCAAATGCTAGATGTTCTTCAGATATAATCGGAATATATTGGGGGTATCGAAAGAAATAATTATTAAATTGATAATATCAATCATAAATTATGAATCAAAGGATCCGTGAGTATTATGAGTATTAAAATCGAAAAGAACTATCCAATTTATACAATTATTATAGATAACCCCGAGGTAAAGAATGCCATCGATAGAAAGTCTGCCAAGGAACTTGCCGATGCATTTCGGGAGTTTGGAGAGGACGAGAGAGCTTTGGTTGCTGTGCTTTGGGGATCCAATGGAACTTTCTGTGCGGGCGCCGATCTTAAGAGTATCGCGGAAGAAAGACCCAATAGGATTAAAGGGGAAGGAGACGCCCCCATGGGGCCGACACGCATGCTCCTTAAGAAGCCGGTGATCGCAGCCGTGGCGGGATATGCTGTCGCGGGGGGATTAGAGTTGGCGATCTGGTGCGACCTCCGGGTGGTTGAAAAGAGTGCGATATTTGGTGTATTTTGCCGGCGTTTTGGGGTTCCCTTGATTGACGGAGGCACAGTGCGTTTACCCCGACTTATCGGCCAGAGCAGGGCGCTTGACATGATTCTAACCGGGCGGGCCATCCGAGCACAAGAAGCTTATGAATGGGGGTTAGCTAACCGAGTTGTGGAAGATGGAAGATCACGGGAAGAGGCAGAGGAACTTGCGAGGAAAATTGCGAGCTTTCCGCAGATATGTTTAAGGAACGATCGTCTCTCCCTGTATACCCAATTTGGGCTTAATTTACAACAAGCTCTCGCCAATGAGTTTGAACACGGCTTAAGAACCCTTGAAGGGGGAGAATATTTAGAGGGAAGTAAAGTATTTACCAAGGGAAAGGGAAAGCACGGAACATTTGAATAAAATTAAATATGCTTACGAGTAGTCGTTCATTAACCTCTTAAAATACTCGTCTGGATCGTCTATCCCAGATAATAATAAGATATTAACAAGAATCCCTCCAACCAAATAATAGTCGATATTTTGGATTTTTTCAATATCCTCTACTAAATCAACAATTTGGTTAAATGCATCTGTAAATATTTCATTCATGATTGCTTTCTTCGACCTTTTAGTCGTTCGCTTAGGGCATACATTTCAATGAGTATTTGTTTTCTGGATTTCTCGGGATACTTCTCCTTCTCCTTTCGTATATAGGTTTTAATTCCCTCATCATATAATTCTATAAACATCTTTTCCAGTACTTTTAAAGGGGTTCTTTTTGCCATTTCAACCTTTCCAAGAAAATCCCTTGCAATTTTTCGCTTCTCCTTTATTGGATTTAGTGTCATGGGATGAATTACTTGATACTCTTTATTGAATTCTAAAAATTGAAATCCTAATTCTATTATTTGAAATATAGTGAATAAGGTTAATTAATTTTGAGAAATTAATTGAACGATTAAAAATTGCGTTAGCATTCTCCGCCACTTGAATCATATCCGCCTCCGAAAATTTTTCGAGGATCTTTTTTCTTCTCTTTTTAAATAATTTTACCATTATAATTTACTTGCCTTTAGATTTGTTATTTTTTAGTGTAATCAATTATTTAAGTTAAAGCTTTCTTCAATATGAGGGATTATTTTGGAAGAGGTGGAGTATATTCAAATTTTTAATAATTTTCAACCATTATTGTTAAATATATCAATATGTTTACTTAGAATAATTAGGTGAAAACAACATACTTACTAAAAAGGAAGTGTGATTTAATGATTATATTTGATACTCTAAAGGTTAAAACACCTCGGCGAGAGGTTTTGGTGGATATCACGGGCAAGATTAAGGATTTTGTTAAGAAAAGTGGTATTAAGGAGGGAATTTGCAGAATATTTGTTCCTCACACGACGGCTGGAGTGACGATCAATGAGAATGCCGACCCAGATGTGAAGAAGGATATTATCCAGTACCTCAAGGAATTAATACCTAAAAATGCCGAATTTTCCCATATGGAGGGAAATTCAGACGCTCACATTAAAAGTTCCCTAACGGGCCCCTCAATGACGGTCTTAATTCACGATGAAGGGTTAATATTGGGAACATGGCAAGGGATTATGTTTGCCGAATATGACGGCCCGCGAAACAGAAAGGTTCATCTCCAAGCCCAAGGAGAGTAAGGCAAATAGAATCTTGAAAATATTATCTTCTTGGAACTTCGATGGCTCTCCACGTAATAAGGAATGCAAAAACGATCAAGGCAAAAATTAAATAGAAGGGATAGAACACGTTTATCTCCCCTAATCCGCATATGAAAATGGGGCCAAGGGCGCCACAAAAAAAGCCGATTGCGTTATTAAATCCGATTCCAGTTCCCTTTAGGTCGGGATCTACCTCCACGATCTTATTTAATAAGAGGGTCGCCCCAGCGGGGTCGTAGAGCGCAAGCCCCACCCCAATTCCGAGAGTTAAAGGAAGGAAAATAATAAATAATTTAGAGAAATCAAAAAAGAAAAAGACGCCAAAAGAAATCGCGATGACTTGCCCGATGAGGATCATCTTCCTCGGGCCTTGCTTATCTAAAACCTTACTTGAAACGATGACAAATGTCACATAAGTAGAGACTATTAGTATCAGCACATAGCTGCTTAGAATCTCGCCAATTAGGAAATATTCTTGAAGAACCCAAACGAGATAAGCAACAATTCCACCGAATATAAACCATCTTGTGAAATTGAGTACAATTGTAATTAAGATTTGGCGGTCTTTTACTAAGCGAAGGACGCTTTCCCATCTCAGAGAGAGTTGTTCAGGTTTGGAAGGAATTTCGCCTTCATGGTACAAATTTTCTTTAGAATTATTCTTAAAAACCGTCATTAAAAAGATGCTACTTACCAGAATCAAAAAGCCGGAAATGGAAAAAATATGTCGAAACCCCAAGAAAGATGATATATAACCGCCAAATATAATCCCCCCGAAGTATCCAAGGTTCAACGCTAAGCTATAATAACCCATCCCCGTTCCGTGTCGCTCTTTTTTGAAGATGTCGCCAATAATCGCCTGTAATATCGATGTATACGCACCTACACCCTGAATTGCTCTAAATAACATTAATTGGGGGATTGTTTGGGCAAAAAAGCACAGAAATGTTCCTAAAATATATACTGCCATAGCAAGGAGTACGATTAACCTCCTTCCCCATTTATCGGAGCTGGAGGCGATAGGAAATTGGAAAATGGATTGCATAATTGAATAAATTCCAATTACAATCCCATACGAAATTAACGAGCCAGAAAGTTCAACAATAAACGTAGGCAAGCCGATATCGACTATGCTAAGACCCATATTTCTAAAGGCAAGGGCTAATAAAACAGCGAAGAGGAGGATCTTAGACTCCTTACCCAATTTATTTGGCTTTAAGCTCATATCCCTTTCCACTTTCACATCAGCAAATATTTAAATTAAAATATCAATAAAAAGTTCATTATAGCATTGCTAATTACTTTTCCTGAAAGAAACAGATATTTTATCCTTTTAACCTTTAAATTCAATTTAAATTATTAATCAAAGATTGAAAGAAAAATAAGTGCTCAAAGACTTAATTTCAAATGGAATCACTCATCCTCTGGATCATAAAGCTTCCGTTTTGTTTTGTACCTTCCATATTTTTTAGTAAGCTCGATCATCATATCGAGGCGTTCGAAGGGCGTTCCACGGTTTACTCCTCCACCAGTAGATAAAATATATCCGCTTCCAGGACCATAGGCTTGAATGTTTTTGATAATTTTCTGCTCAACAACCTCATCATCGGGCTCCCTAAGCATCACATCTCTTCCGGGAATTTGTCCCACCAAGGTGAATTTATTCTCTAAATTCATTACAGTCTCCTTGGCTTGTTGGTGAGGGCCCCATTCTTGACCATGGAACATCGCATACCCCCAATCTCCGATTTCATTTAAAAAATGGTCGCTCTTGTTTTCCGAATGGTAAAACATCGCCCCCGTCAAATCGGAAAGATCCTCGCAGATCTTAACGTGATACGGTCCAAAAAACTCATCCACATATCTTTTATTCATAAAACCGCTCACATGGTCGGCGATGAGAATAATCGTAGCGAATCCACCAATTAGTTTTATCCACTCTTTTTGGAATTGTATAACGAATTCGGTGCATTTTTCCAGTAATTGATGGGTCAAATCGGGATTCTTTACCATATTATAGAGAAATTTATTATAACCAAATACTAACGCGGCAATTTCTACAGGACCAAACTCCCCGGTACCTGCTGGCTTAATACCCGACTCTAATGAATATTCTATCTTTTCCAGCCATGTACCTGTTCCTGGAGCATCCCAAGGAGACTCGGGAATGGTAAATTCTTCGATTTGTTTGGGTGTTTCAATAGGCCGTTTTAACACAGACGGAATAAGATCTTCTGGTTCCATTAATTCGCAACCGAGCGCTTGGGCAACGGCATAAGGTTGATAAATTGATACAGCGCAATAGGCGTCTGAAAATCGCTCTTTAAACCGTTCTCCAGTCTCAAGCTGAAGATCGACATCGCTTAAATATTCTTTAACTCTTTTTCCGGCGAAGTCTGCCATAAGGTCAAACTCCGGAAAGAATAACACGGGAACTCGATCCGGTTTGAGATATGCCATAGACTTTAGCATTCTTGAAATAGGAGTCAACTCTCTTCTCGGCAAATTTGTTTTTTCCTCTTATTGTTATTTTTAGTTTATTAATTGTTTTCATAATAATAAATCTATCGATATCTTAACCAATTAGAGTTTAGAAACGGAGAAAAATCATTCTTAATTCTATAGGAAAGATAATCCCCGGAAATAGGGTCTTTATCGACTCGGGATTCTCGGAACTTAGTAACTCAAGAAATCATAATCACCAAATCATAATCTCTTAAGATCTCCTAGCCAAACCATTTTTCTTGAAACGGAGCGTTTTTGTATTCAATGAAGAATTTTAATGTCTTTATACCTAATATTTATTAGAGTTTCCTCCATAGGTAGTCTATAAACATTTATGAAATTTTTCAATTCTAAAAGGTACATAGTAGGAATAGCTAACGATCAATGTAAATTGATAATAAAGATTAAATATAATTCAATCAATTATATATTCAACTAAATTTCTTAGTTTTTTACTCATTATAATGGAAGAATTAAATAAATTAGATATTCCTTGGCGAGAGAAATGGAAAAAAAAGGAGATCATGGCTGAGGATGCAATAAAGAAGATAATCCCGGGAAATAGGGTTTTTATCGATTCTGGCTGCTCAGAGCCTCAAAAACTGACGAAGGAATTAATCGAGCAGTCAAAAAGTCTGATTGACACTGAAATCGTCCACTTCCTCACTATTGGGCCAAAAAAATATTTCTCCAAGGATAAACAAGAAGATCTATTCCGACACAACGCATTTTTTATCGGAAAAAGCTTGAGAGAAGAAATAAATTTAGGACAAGCAGATTATTCCCCAATTTTTGCCAGTGAAATTCCTGAACTATTCAAAAGCGGAAGAAAATACATTGATGTTGCCCTTATTCAGCTTTCACCCCCTGATAGATATGGTTTTTGCTCATTCGGAATTAATGTGGATATTGCAAAACCCATTGCCCAATCCGCGTATTTAACCATTGCTGAGATCAATCCTCAAATGCCCAGAACCTTGGGAAGCAGTTTTATTCATATGAAGGAGATTGACTATTTCATATATAATAATATGCCCCTCTTGGAGTTCAAGTTTACCGAACCAGATGATGTTGCAGAGGAAATTGGAGAGAATCTCGCGTTGTTAGTGGAAAATAAGTCAACAATTCATATAGGCTTCGGTGATTTGGCCCATAACATGTTAAAGCACTTATCAGATAAAAGGGATTTGGGAATGCATTCTCATTACATCACCGATGGTATTATTCCATTAATTAGAGATGGAATTTTAACATGTAGAAAGAAAAATTTCCATCCCGAAAAAATTATAACAAGCTTTGCCCTTGGTTCCAAACAGCTTTATGATTTTATAGATAATAACCCTTATATTGAATTTTATCCGTCGGATTATGTATGCGACCCGAAAATAATTGGGATGAATAAAAACCTTATTTCCATAAATTCCGCTCGCCAAGTAGATTTAACAGGGCAAGTTAATGCCGCTACCGAGGGATATGCATTTTATTCTGGGTTTGGTGAAACTGTGGATTTTATAAGAGGTGCGGCATTTTCGAAGGGGGGAAAACCAATCATCATCATGCCTTCAACAACTAGAGATAGGGAAAAATCTAGAATTGTATCCCATTTGGACGAAGGTGCGGGCATTTTGCTATCAAGGGGGGATGTCCATTATGTCGTCACAGAGTGGGGTGTGGCAT
>CAZDJH010000106.1:0-10345 GCA_964505645.1 uncultured archaeon
GGGACTCGGGGAGGTCGGTAAGCTTGTTATTTTCCAAGGATAGGAAGTTAAAGAAGATCCCCTTAATTAGTTAAAGAAAATCGATCACTTTTATGAAGGATCCTACCTTAAATTACGAAACTTCAGAACCATCATCAGAAAGATCAGTTATGAACCTCAAGCGAGACCTCGAGCTATTATTACTCTTCAAGCGGGAAGAAGCGGTTTCGATCCCCATGGTGGTAAGGGCCGTGGGTATCCCTTATCAGACAACAGATTCCATTTTTAGGCGGTGGATCAACAAGTGAATTATCAAGATTATAATATATTTTTGACAAAATTCTTTTGTAAAAATTTTAATTAATTTGAAACTTTTAACTAAATAGTCCATATCAAATTTGTAAAAACTGTGTTAAAATGTCAGAAGAAAAACAATTTGACCACATTAAAGTGGAAAAGGTAAAAGAAGGAAACTATGCAGTTATTTTACTTAACCGACTCGATAAATCAATGTATTCTGCGGGTGTGGATGCGTGTTCATAGGGGCTCTTGATTTGGGAACAACGGGATGTCGTACATATATCTTTGATTTAGGTGGGACAATAATTGCATGGGATTATGAAGAATGGAAAAGTTTTTATCCTAAACCTTCCTATGTCGAGCAAGATGCTAATTTATGGTGGGAATCCATTAAAAAAACGATTGATTCCGCTATTAAAAAAAGTGGTGTGGATATTAGAGAAATTGTAAGCCTATCGGTGACCAATCAGAGAGAAACTATAGTTCCTGTAGATATAGACGGAAATCCCTTACATAATGCATTAGTATGGCAGGACAGACGGACTACGGAGCAGGTGGAATTTATTGAGAAAAAGGTTGGAGAGGATAAAATATATAATACTACAGGCTTGACAATAGATCCTTATTTTTCGGCAACAAAAATTCTGTGGTTCAAAGACAATAAGCCAGAAATTTATCAAAAAACTCATAAATTTTTGCTCGTATCAGATTTCATTATTAATAAATTAACGGGACGCTTTGTAAGTGATTTTAGCAATCTCAGCCGAACGATGCTCTTTGATATTAATAATTTGCGTTATTCGGAGGAGATTGCCTCTGCGTTAGAAATCGATCTGGATAAAATGCCCGAACCAATCGAAAGTGGTGTTGATATAAGCGAAATCAAAACGGATGACACGGCATTTGATAAAAAAACATTAGTTATCACAGGGGCGGGGGATCAACAGTCTGCAGCGTTAGGAGTGGGTGTAACAAAAGAAGGAGAATTAAAATGCACAACTGGTACTGGCAGCTTTATTTTGGGCTATTTAAAAGAACCACACTTAGATCCCGAAAAGCGTGTGCTCTGCAGCTGCCATGCGATTCCTGGCGTTTGGGTTCAGGAAGCAAGTATCTTCACAACAGGCGCTGTATTAAGGTGGTTTAGGGACGAGATAGGACATATTGAGTGTCAGAAAGGAGAAGAGGAAGGTATTGACCCATATGACGTTATGACCGGTTTAGCTGCTGAATCCTCGCTGGGTGCCAATGGGCTCTTGTTAATCCCCCATATGGTGGGAGCCGGAGCACCTCACTGGAATCCTCACGCAAAAGGACTTCTTTTTGGCTTATCCTTAGGACATAAGCGGAAAGATGTATATCGCGCAATACTTGAAGGAGTAGCTTTTGAAGTAAAAAAGAATATTGAGGTATTCAAAAATGTTGGAATGGAACCAAAAGAATTGAATTTAACCGGTGGCGGTTCAAGGTCTGCGTTATGGAATCAAATAATGGCAGATGTATTGGGGGTAACTTGCGTAAGAAATGAGATCGAAGAGGCCACCTCTCTAGGAGCGGCCATTTTAGCAGCATCTGGTGCTGGATTATTCTCAGATATTTCGGAGGCAGCCGATAAATTATGCAAAGTTGAGCATAAATACGTTCCTAATGAAGAGAATACCAAGTATTACAATAAAATTTATCACTTGTCTTATGATATCTATACCTCATTAGAAAAAAACAATCTATTTAAAGAATTTGATAATCTTTTCGAATAAACAAGTTAAAAAATAATTGAAGAAAAACAATCTTTATCTTTTTCTTTATTTCTTTTTAAAGTTAGTATAAAATGTTTAAAGCTCATCTTATAGATAATAAAGAATAATTTTAAGAAAAGTTAAATATTAAAAGTTTATAACTATATTAAAATAGAGAATGAATTTATAGTTAGGTTAAATTAAATATGCAATAAAAGTGGAAAAATATGAGTATAGGGGAAGAATCAGAAAACATTGACGAGATGAGCGAAACAAAAGAAGGAAGAGAAAATAATGGTGAGTATTCTCAAAAGCAAATAAAAGTCGCCCGAACTTTTTATTTGATATTAGTTGCGGGATGGTTGGTCACGATTACGGGTTCTATCTGGACTTTTATTGATTTTTTCAATCCAATAGAAAATCTGACATCCTTTTTTCAACAGAACATAGGATATCTTATTGTAGGCATTTTCGCAATCTTCCTATTCCTATTTATACTCTGCATTTTCTTCGTTGGATTTTACCGCAAAGGGAGGAACAACTTGTTGAGAATCCTATACACCAAAAAAGAGTTGGAGGAACAATATAAAGATAATTTAGGGATTAAAATTACGGCTGGGGGAGTTATTATAAGTATAATTGGTCTCTTAGTGGGAATTGTGGTAGTGTTTGTTTTGGAAACGCTTCCTGGAGCTTCTGAAACTACCGTCTTAAGTACAATATTTTCGGTCATTTTACTCTCTAATGGAACATTAGTTTTATCAATCGGGTTATTAATTTTTCTCTCTGTTGGGGTCATACTCCTCGTTGTTTTTACGATTAGGAACGGATTTTATTTAATAGCGAAGTCAATTTATAAGCTTTCCTCCTAAATATTCGTTTTTTAGAATTATTTTGTCCTTTATTTTGTCCTTTATTTTTTCATTTTAAAAATTCAGAAAACCATTGGGGTCAATCCATTTTTAACTATTAATAAATAGATTATTCTATATACATTTCAAGAAGTTAATTAAAATGTTGCATAGAACAAAAATTGGTACGGTTTATAATTATCAACAACTCCCCGATGTATCGAAGTTCCCGTTTATACTCAAAAATGAAAAAAAAAATCTAATTATTAAAAAAGGGCTCTTCGTCTCAACTTTATCCAAGGAAGGGTTTTTAATTGGAAGTATCGATAAAATAATCCTATTGAACGAGTATTTTTCAGACGCATTGACGATTAAATCTTACGAGGAGAATGCAAATCCAAATATCTTAAAAGGTTTTTTTCCGAGTGCTGATTTTGAGTTTGCAATTGCAATTGTAAAATGCTTAGGGATAATTGAATTTACTAATAAGGATTCGACCGAAATTAAAAAAATTAATAGAATGACATACCCTGCGACTCCCGGCGCGGATGTTTTTATTGTTGAGAACGAGATTCTAAACCATTTTATTGGATTTGATACTGAAAACGGGTTATATATGGGAGATGTAAAGGTCACCAACTGCCCAGCAATGATAAGTATGGATCGCTTACTTAACAAACACTTTTCTGTTTTATCGATAAGTGGCGGAGGAAAAAGCTACCTTACCTCAGTGTTGATCGAAGAACTCTTAATAAGAGATAGGGGCACCCCAAGTATCGTTTTGATAGATGTTCATGGCGAATACTCCTATTTAAAAAATATCTCCCACTTTAAGGACAAGATCTCGGTGCAAGATACGACCTACTTTCAAATTGCCACATCAAAACTTTCTGCGTGGACCTTTAAAAAGTATCAAAAAAAAATATCATACGTTCAAGTAAGGGAACTCTCGCAGTATATCAGGGAATTAAAGCGAAACGAAGACCAACAAGGGAAATATGACATTTCAGATTTAATAAGAGTCATCGAAGAAGATACCGAAGGAAATAAAAGCACAAAACAAGCTCTGACTGGTTGGCTCACCGAATTGGAGCGTTTACACCTTTTTGGAGCAATGGAAAACCCCAACCTCAATAATATTGTTAAAGAGGGGGAGATAGTTATCTTTTCACTCGAAAAAGAAATTAATATTCGAAAAAAGCAGATTATTGTGGATTATTTATGTAATAGATTATTCTTTATGCGCCGTTTGAATAAAATCCCCCCATTTCTGTTAATCCTTGAGGAATCCCATCAATTTTGTCCGGAGGCAGCTCAATCAAAGGCAATTTCTAAATCGATAATTGAAACAATCGCTCGGGAGGGAAGAAAGTTCATGGCATGCTTGTGTTTAATCAGTCAACGACCTAAAAAATTGAGTACAACTGCGCTTTCTCAAATGAACTCTAAATTAATCCTGAATATTAAAAATCCTTACGATTTAAAACATCTCATGGATAGTTCCGAAGCAGTTACAAAAGAATATGCGGATATGATTTCTTCACTGGGGGTGGGAGAGATGCTTTTGATGGGAAATGCTATAAATTATCCTGTCTTTATTAATGTACGACAAAGAAACTTTAAGGCGCCTTCCGAAGATATATCCCTCAAGCAAGCATGTCTGGATTGGGAAAAAAATGCGTTTAACGAGCCTGATATTTAATATAGATTATCAAGGATTTCATTGCTAATTTTCTTTGTGTGCTTGTTAAGCTGAATCATCTTCTTACTCTTGCTCACTCTAAAGACATTAATTATATTAGCACTTTCCATCTTCATAAAGATTTCTTGCAAGATATAACTATTGATGTAATTGTATTCCTTTTTCAGCAGTTCCTCCATTCGCTTATCCAGAATCTCGCCCTTATTTTCAACAAGTAAATCAATAATGCGATTAATTAAGGGGCGAAGGTTCCAATTTCTGGGTTTTGTAATCTTTTTTTCACCTCATATAAGTTAATAGTTAAAATAACTCAAGATTTAAAACGTTTTATTTATAAAATCTTTTTTGGATTTGCAATAAAGAATAAATTGAACGAATTAAACAAACAAATCCTGCTTTTCCGTCTTATCAATCCGCTGCTGTTTGAGCTTTTTACCGAATTTTTCGTACCATTTGGAGATTTCTGGAGAAATTGACGGGTAAATTCCATCTATCGCGTCCTTAAAATGTTTTAGAAAAACTTTCCGTGCGCGTATATTCTCTCTTAATGCCTCCATAGCCGCTTCTCGGCACCAAGACTTAATATCCGCACCACTAAATCCCTTGGTAAGCTTGATTAATTCTTCTAAATTAATATTTGTCGATAATGCCATCTGGTCGGTAAAGATCTTTAAAATTTCTAGGCGCTCATCCTTATTTGGGGCAGGAATATAGATGATCCTATCAATTCTTCCTGGTCGAATTAGGGCGGGATCAAGGATATCGGGTCTGTTGGTCGCAGCTATAACGATAATATCCTTCATTACCTCTAAGCCATCTAATTCTGTGAGAAATTGGGACAAAACCTTTTCCGTAACACCAGAATCGGTTGTATAACGCCCTCGTGAAGGGGCAATAGAATCAAATTCATCAAAGAAAATGATACATGGAGCAGCCATTTTTGCTTTCCTAAAGACTTCTCGGATTGCCTTTTCACTTTCACCGACCCATTTGGATAGAAGTTCTGGACCTTTCACGGAAATGAAGTTAGCCTTACTTTCTGAAGCCACGGCCCGCGCAAGGAGCGTCTTACCACATCCAGGGGGGCCGTATAATAAGATCCCCTTAGGAGGTTCTATCCCCATCCGTTCAAATACGGCGGGATTTGATAGCGGCCAGTCAACTGCTTCAATAAGCTTCTGTTTTTGTCCTTCCAAGCCGCCTACATCTTCCCAATTTACATTTGGAATCTCTACGAACACTTCTCGTATTCCAGAGGGCATCACTTCCTTTAGAGCTTGGTTGAAATCATCCTTTCGAACCTCTATTTGCTCTAACAATTCTGGTTCTATGATTTCTGAGTCTAAATCGATTTGAGGTAAATAGCGACGCAATGCGGACATAGCAGCCTCTCGACACACGGCTGAGATATCAGCGCCTACAAATCCGTGAGTAATTTTCGCGAAATCCGTAATTAATTCCTTTTTATCTTTTAAGGGCATTGTACGGGTGTGAATTTGAAAGATCTCCTTTCTTCCTCTTTCATTAGGCACCTTTATCTCAATCTCTCTATCAAATCTCCCAGGTCGTCTTAGTGCGGGATCTAAACTGTTAGGACGATTTGTAGCCCCGATCACGATTACCCTCCCACGAGAATGCAGACCATCCATTAAAGCTAAGAGCTGAGCAACCACTCGCCGCTCTACTTCTCCCGTTACGGTTTCACGCTTTGGGGCTATTGCATCGATTTCATCGATAAATACGATAGACGGGCTTTCTTCTTCTGCTTCTATAAATAATTTTCTTAATTTCTTTTCCGATTCCCCATAAAACTTACTCATTACTTCTGGTCCGTTAATGGAAATAAAATGTGCATCACTCTCATTAGCTACGGCTCTGGCCAGTAAAGTTTTTCCACATCCTGGTGGGCCTCGTAAGAGGACTCCCTTCGGGGGGTCTATCCCCAGTCGTTTAAAAAGCGAGGGATGTCTTAAGGGAAGCTCGATCATCTCTCGAACCCTCTGGATCTCTTTATCTAAACCCCCTACATCCTCATATGTTACATACATTCCGCTCTTTTCTTCTTCTTCGGTAATGCGCTCGCTAATGGAAAGATTTGTTTCTTGTTTTATGATGCTAATTCCTTTCGGGCGGATATTTATTACCTTAAAGGTAATTTCTCTGCTAATACCAATAGAAATTAAGATTATATCGTCTAATGTAATGGGGTAATTATTTAATTTACGCTTTACAAAACTTTCAAAGCGAGGATTACTTCTTATATTAACGCTCGCAGGCGCAAGTACGACGCTCTGGGCAGCCTTTGCCTCCACTTTCTTTACATGTACTGTATCGTCGATACTTGTGCCCGTGTTTTTTCGAAGACGAGAATCGATCCTTACAATGCCCAACCCATTGTCTTGTGGATAACTCGGCCAGGCGATTCCAGCGGTGACTTTTTTTCCTTTTAAGGCAATTACATCACCCGTTTTAATTTCTAACTTTTCCATACTTTCGGGGTCAATACGGATAATATTGCGACCTATATCCCTTTTTTTCGCTTTTTGGATGCGAAGCATGATACCCCCATTCTCGATATCATCCGCATCATTAGAATTAGAAGAAGTCATAAAAATTTCATTTTATTTTTGTAAATTTTTTTAATTATAATTAAAAAGGATTAATTTTGTAAAAATTTTGGGTTTTTAAAATATCAACTAGATTTTTATATTTTAGAAAAACTTGTCCAAGGAAACTTGAGTTGATGATTGGTCCAATTTTTTAAGCCGAGTCAAGGCATTTTCTACCCGCCCTAAATCAAAATCATGGTTTTCGACAAGTAATTCTTTTATTTTATCATATTGTATGTGTTTCCAATATAATGAAGGATAATCTTTCTTTACGGTGGGATGAAGAAATATTTCCTTAACTTGATTGACCATTTCTAGATCTAAATCAATTCTTTTACCTCCCGCTTCCACTTGCTTACTAATGATTGCCTCTATATTTCCATGCTCTTTTATTAAGTCTAATGCTGTGTGCTGGCCAATTCCCTTAATCCCAGGAAAAAAATCGGTGCCGATTAAGATACCCATCTCAATTAATTGTTCCCTGGTAATTTCATACCGTTCTAGGAACTTTTTTAACGAGATATATTCAATATCCAATTTAACTGAGGTATTCTTAACCTTTTTACTTCGGCTGACCGCAAAGTTTCTTATTAAGCGTCTTCCATTAAAAAGAAGTGTATCGTAATCTTGCGATGCGCATGCCCAGACATCACCTGATTGTACCATAAATGCAGATTGAGCTTCTCCTTCTGAAGGCGCTTGAATTAGGGGGAGCCCTAAATACTCGATTAATTTTTTGCTCTCTCCTATCATCTCGGAATTAAGTTTTGAAGTCATTTGCGCATATTTCCTGGCTTCCTTCATATCACCCTTTTCTCGAGCCTTTTCAAGCTTCTTTTTCGCATCCTTCTTGATTTCCCTCCGCTCTGCGATTGTATCAAGTTTCAACTCTGAAGGTTCTCCATCGAACACATATACAGGCTTGATGTTATGCTCTAAAAAGTTAATTGTCCGATAAAATAACCCCGAAAGATGGGAAGTCACATTTCCCTCGTAGTCTTTCAGAGGAGTGCCGTCTCTTTGTCGAATGATTGCTAAGAATTGATATAATGTATTAAAGGCATCAATGGCGATTTTCTTATTGAAAAGGTTTTCAAATGTGATGGTTCTCCGCACTTCTTTTACTAAATCATTAATTTTTACACCCATATTATGTCGTCTCGCCGATATGTTATTTTTTATGTTTCTAATAAATATATGGTATCCTTCTTATATATTTTCCACTATAATCCGATATAAAGAGATTATTGAGTATAGTTATCAAAAATGAACAAAAATGCTTAATCCCCCTTAACCCACTTGATTTTCTTATAGTCTATTAGAGGTAATTCAATAACACTATTTGCTTGTTGCGATTCATAGGCAGCTAAAACCATCTCTAAACCAGCCCTTCCGTCATAAATCGTTGGAACCCACTCCATCGGGAATCCCACATCCTCATTTGAGCGTCCTAAAACTTGATTGATGAATGTTCGAACCTCACGGGCATAGGGAAGGTCATCGCGGTCTTGGGAAAGTGGAATGGGCCATTTGGAAGGCTTGGATAATCTATTTTTCTTTGCGAATTTTTTTAGATTTAACGGTTTCTTTTTGTATTCATTAGGGACATCAAAATAGTAGGTTCCCTCCGTTCCATGGACCCGACCTTGTTCTTTGCCATACACACCTCCAAAAAATGCCTCTGACCGCTCAAAGATAGCAATTGCATCCTTTTCTTTAAACGATAGTAGCACAGTGGAGTGATCTTCATTTACCCGATTTGGATTGATTCGTCGTATTTTTGCGCTGACGTCTGCAACATCTCCAAACCACCATCGAAACAGATCAAAGTAGTGGGGTCCGTGGTCCAGGAGATCACCCCCTCCACAACGGTCGTCCGTTAATCTCCATAAACCAACTTCTTGAATTAAGTCCTCCCGCGGGTTTTTTCCAAGATCTGGTATGGAATGATACCAAAACACGGATGCATGAAAGACTTCACCGATTTCTTTTTCGATAATTTTTTCCTTAATGTATTGAAATCCCGGATCGAATCGCTTCTGGGTGGCTGTTTGAAAAATAACATCGTTATTATCCACCGCCTTTATCATTTTATCCACTTCTTCCAAGGTCAAGCCAATAGGTTTTTCGCATAAGATATGTTTTCCGTTATTAGCTGCCCTTATTGCCTGTTGAGAATGTGCCCAATGAGGAGAACAAATACTAATTGCATCAATATCCGGGTCATCAATTAATTCATTGGGGTCCTTATAGGTTTTAGACACTCTATACTTATTCTGAACCTTCTTAAGATGAGCTGGAAGCGGGTCACATATAGCTGCGATTTCTGCGTAAGGCGATTTGTGATATGCGGGTAAATGCCCAATATTAGCCACCATCCCGCATCCTATTAGACCAATTTTTAATTTATTTGACGACATTTTAACATTTAATACCTTCATCATTTTTAATGCGAGAAAACTAACTCCGTTAGAAGTTAGATGAATCGCATAGTAAATTACTAATCTAAAGGACTGCTTGCTTTTAAATGCTTGCCATACTATATATTAAGTAATTCATGAGGTATTACCGAACGCACTCTACACTACAACTCACGGTCATAGGAAAGGTTTTCAAACCGAATAAAGGAAAAGTATTAAGCCTTAATCGGGATTTAGACTTGTATGCAAGATGTGTGAGGTGGCAATGATCCCAAAAACATCTCTAAAGAGTGCCATCGCTGCGGCACTTTAAATAATGTGGGATATGAACGCACCTATGAATGTCCCAAGTGTGGTCTCACCTATGATAGGGACTTGAACGCCGGTATCAACATAGCCCAACGGATAACGAATTCGTTGGGATGGGGGACGAGTGGATGCCCGAACAGCCGAATGAAGTTAATGTCGCAAAGACCTACCCGAATGGCTGAATCCACCCCTTTAGGGGCTGTGTAATTCACTTAATACGATAAGTAATAATTCTTTTATCATATTTTTTTCAAAATTAAGGAAAGAAATTTCTCATTTAAGTAAAATACACATCAATTTTTATGTTTTTAACTGAATTCAAAAACAGAATTTGGATAAAATACCATATTTCTACATAATTGATCAAAAAGTCAAGCTTTTCCATAAGTACAACCTTTTAAGAAATAAGGTATAAAAATTATTAAAATTGAATGTATTT